>DATJMB010000080.1:0-4947 GCA_035508995.1 Solirubrobacteraceae bacterium
AAGTTCTGGACCTGCAGCCAGGACCGCAGGCCGGTGGCCGCCGAGGCGGCTCCCATCGCGCAACCCACGCACATGGCCCTGATGATAGGGCTCTCAGGGCTCCGATACGCCGGCGCGGGACTCCAGGCGCCGGCGCAGCTCCTCGCCGCGACCGGCGGACACGGCGCGTGCGGCGCGGGCGTCGCTCAGCTCCAGGCCGTTGGCGTGGGCGTAGTCCAGCAGCTCCTGGCGCTCCTCCCCCTCGCGAGCTGTTTTCATGAACAGCCAGCAGAACAAGCCGATGGTGAGCAGCGACTCCTCCACCATCATCACCGCCCCCGCGATGTTCTGGTCGGCGAGCGGTGAGATGTGGTAGGCGGCGTCACCGTGGATGTAGTACGGGTAGAAGACGGTTCCCGACCACAGGAAGATGTTGCCGAGCACTGTGCCCGCGAGGCGCACCGCCACGATGTACAGGAGCTTGGCGAAGTTCCCGAACCAGCTCGGCATCGGCAGGGGTCCGAACAGGCACATCCACATGTTGACGCCGAAGGCCAGGAACATGGCGTGCTCGAGCGCGTGGATGCCGGCGTGGCGGAGGGCCGCTTCGTAGAAGATCGGCAGGTGCCACACGTACAGGTCGATGGCCCACAGCGGGAAGGCGATCAACGGGTGGGCGAGGATGCGCAGGCGGTCGAAGAAGCCGATCCGCAGGATCGGCGCGATCAGGGGCCCGGTGAGGCCCAGCACGATCAGCAGCGCCGCCACGTCTCCCAGCAGCAGGTGCTCCACCATGTGCACGAACAGCAGATCCTGGCTCGCACGGCCCAGCGACGTGAGGGCCACGGCGATCACCACGAAGCCGCCGTAGAAGCACCCCTGGCGCCAGCCCGGCACGGGATTGCGACCCTCCAGCGCCAGCGTCCGCACCCGCTGGGCGTAGAGCACCGCGAGGATCAGCAGCGGTCCGAGCTGCAGGGCGGCCTCGACGGCGGTGGAGGTGGCCAGCGGCATCCCGATCATTCCTCGCTGGGAGGGTAAGGGCTCGGGCGGTGCTCGTGCTCGATCGGCGCCGATGATCAGGCGGGACCGGGCAGGCGTCGTATGGGGCGGGCGGCGTGCTTCGAAAGTGGGGCCCCGCGCGCCCGTGCGCGCGCCCGCGCGGGGCGGCGTCCGCGCGACGATGGGGCCATAGACTGGCGCGGGCATGAAGAGGACGTCCCGTCGCACACTGCCGGCCCTGCTCGGCGTCCTCAGCGTGGCGGGCCTGGCGACACCGGCGCTCGCACAGGCGCACGGAATCGTTGGCAGAGCCGACCTGCCGATCCCCGTGTGGCTGTTCAGCTGGACGGCGGCGATCGTGCTGGTGGTGTCCTTCGTGGCCCTCTCCACCCTGTGGACCACCCCCCGGCTGCAGCGCCAGCACAGGCGGCAGCTGGTGCGTCTGCCGCGGGCCCTGGAATGGCTGGCGAGCGCCGTCGGCCTGGGGCTGTTCGCGCTCGTGGTCTACAGCGGCTTCGCCGGCGCCCAGGTGACCCAGGCGAACTTCTCGGTGACCTTCATCTACGTGATCTTCTGGGTGGGGATGCCGCTCGCGAGCGTGCTGTTCGGGGACGTCTTCAGGGCGCTCAGCCCGTGGCGCACCTGCGCCCGGCTGCTGGTGGCCGGCGCGGGTCTCCTGCGCGGCCGCCGGGGAGCGCCGCAGGCGCCCCTGCGCTACCCCGCCCGCCTGGGGCTGTGGCCGGCGGCGGGGGTGATCGTGGGGTTCGCGTGGATGGAGCTCGTGTACGTGCCCGCCGACCGCGACCATCCGGCCACCCTCGCGGCGCTGTCGCTGGCGTACCTGCTGGTGAGCGTGATCGGCATGCTCGCCTGCGGCATCGAGGAGTGGGGCGCCGGCGCGGACGGCTTCGGCGCCTACTTCGGCCTGCTGGCACGGATGTCGGCGCTCTGCCGCGACGAGCAGGGCTACCTGTGCCTGCGCCGGCGCCTGAGCGGCCTCACGAGCATGCCGGTGGGGCCGGGCACCATCGGGCTGATCTGCGCGGTGATCGGCACCACCACCTTCGACGGCTTCAGCAACGGCGGCGTGTGGCGCAACCTCGAGCCGAACCTCCAGGAACTGTTCGCGAGCCTCGGCCTCAACGTCACGCCCGCCATCGAGCTCGCCTACAGCTTCGGCCTGATCTTCTGCCTGGCGCTGGTGGGGGCCGTGTACCGGATCGGCATCGCGGGGGTGCGCAGCGTGAGCTCCCGCTACCAGACGCCCGAGCTGATGCGCTCCTTCGCCCACACCCTCGTGCCGATCGGCTTCGCCTACGTGCTCGCCCACTACTTCTCCCTGCTGATCTGGCAGGGCCAGGCGATCGGCTACCTCGCCTCCGACCCGCTCGGCAACGGCGCCAACCTGTTCGGCACCGGCAGCTACCAGATCGACTACACGATCATCTCCTTCGCCGCCATCTGGTACGTGCAGGTGGCGGCTCTCGTGGCCGGCCACGTCGGAGGTCTGACACTGGCCCACGACAGGGCCCTGGTGCTCTATCCCGACGTGGAAGAGGCGGTGCGCTCCCAGTACTGGATGCTCGCCGTGATGGTGGCCTTCACGAGCTTCGGCCTGTGGCTGCTGTCCGCCGTGGGCACCTGAGCGGCTCCGTGAGCACCTGAGCGGCCGGCGAGCCTCCTGGGATACCGTTGGCGCGTGCCCCGGCTCCTCTCACGCCTCCGGGCGATGCTCACGGGCGCCGCTCTGCTCGGCGCCATGCCGCTGTGCCTGCTCGTGCCGTCCAGCTGCGCGGGCGCGCTGAGCGAGACCGAGAGCGGCAGCCCGATCGCCGACCAGGGCAGCAGCTACCAGTACCGCTCGGAAATCACGAGCGTGAGCCCGCGCGTGAAGGGCCTTGAAATTGAAGTGCTGCAGTTCGCCGACCGGCTGCTGCTGAGGAACCACACCGGCAGGACCGTCACCATCTACGGCTACGAAGGCGAGCCCTACGCGCGGGTGCTCGCGAACGGCACCGCCGAGCAGAACAGCCGCTCGCCGGCCACCTACCTGAACACGAGCTTCTACGCCGACGTCACCGTGCCGCCCTCCGCCAGCGCGAGCGCGCCGCCTCACTGGGTGGTGATCGACCGCACCGGCCAGTTCGAATGGCACGACCACCGCATCCACTGGATGTCCCCCATCCCGCCCGCCAAGGTCAGGAACCAGAGCCGCCGCACCCTCATCTTCGACTGGAGCGTGCCCATCGCCGTGGGCGCCCAGAAGGGGGCCATCGCGGGCCAGCTCTACTGGACGCCCGAGAACTCCAAGGCCTCCACCGCGGTGATCGTGCTGGGGATCGCCATCGTGGTGCTGGGCCTGCTGTTCGTGCTCTTCGTCCGCCGCCGCCGCCGTGCCCAGGACGCCGCGAGCCACGCGGGCGCGGGGGCCGGCGGCGGCCCGTCCGGGGCGGACTCCCATGCGGACGCCGAGGACGTGTGGTAGGACCGCCGCTGGTGGTAGGGTTTTGAGCGATGCTCGCCTGCCTGATGCACTGGTACATCTCGATGCTCTACGTGGTGCCGGTGCTCGCCGTGGGCGGTTGGGGCTGGTGGAGCTCCAAGCGCATGTCCCGGCGAGCCCACGCCCGCAAGACCACGCCGGTCGCCTAGCGGCCCCGCCGTCGCGGCACCGCCGTCGCGGCCCCGCCAAACCTTCGAATTTTCTTCGCTGCTCTTCAGTCTGCTCTGAGCGGGGTAGTGTTGTCTAAGCACATGACCATCGAATCGCCGCACCTCTCCCCGACGGCAGCCGGCGCCACCGAGCGCATCGACGTGATCTCTCGCCTGGACGAGCGCAACCGCCGGCGGGCCACCGGCCCGGAGGCGGCGTCCCCCGGTCGCTACCTGGAGGTGCAGGGCGTCCAGGGCATCCTGCTGGTGCCCCTGCAGGCCGACGTCACCCACGTGGGCCGGGGGCTGGCCTGCGACCTGCACCTCGACGACGGCTCGGTCTCGCGCAGGCACGCCATCATCGTCCAGCGGGGCCCGGGGGTGCGGATCCTCGACGATCGCAGCGCCAACGGCACGCTTGTCAACGGCCGGCGTGTCAACCAGGCGGAGCTGAGCAGCGGCGACGTGATCGTGCTCGGCCGGGTGGTGCTCCGCTATCTCGAGCTGCCGCTGCCCGAAGGCTCCCGCGCCTCCGCCAAGATCTAGCCGCGCCCCGCTGTGCTCCGTGGCGACGCGGCCATCCGCTCGCGCTCCGCGCCTCACACCACCGGCGGCGGATCGCCCTCGGCGCTGGCGAGCAGCTTGGGGTCCCATTCGCACACCGAGCAGGCGTGATGGAAGGCGGAGTGGAGGAACTCGAGGGCGAAGGCGTGAGGGTCGGGCGCTGCGCACACGTCCTGCCAATCCAGCACGTACTCGCCGAGCGGCTCCTCCCAGCGGGCCGCCGGCGGCGCGAGGGTGGCCTTCGCGAAGGAGTCCGGCGCCGGATGGGCGTAGGCGTAGAAGGCGGGTTGCTCGTAGCGGCCGTCGCCGGGCCACCAGCCCACGGCCACCTCCTGGGAGTCCATGGCGTTGCGCATGATGAAGTCTTGCGAGGGCGGCTCCGCGGGCTGGCCGGAGAAGAGGCTCACCGCCAAATCGAAGGAGCCCCACCAGGCGTTCACGGGTGTGGAGCGACCGCGGAAGGGAGCGCGGAACGCTCCCAGCACGAGCGCCGCGCGGGTGGCGGCGGCGAAGTACTCGCTCGCCTGGCCAGCGTCGTAGCGGGCGTGCTCGCGATCCTCGTCCAGGGGCGCGCTCCAGGAGACCTCCTGGGGGGTGGGGTCGATCTCCACCGGGCCGCCGAGGGCCCGGACCGCGGCCAGGACGTCGCGGGTGACCGCGCCGACGGGCCGATCCGGTGTCAGCGGCACCCGTCGGGTCCTGCCGTCGCTGTGCTCGACCACCGCCTCGTGGCTGCGGAGATCGAGGGCC
>DATJMB010000081.1:0-7591 GCA_035508995.1 Solirubrobacteraceae bacterium
CGCGCCTTCCAGGCCAGCCGCGACCTCACCGTCGACGGCGTAGTCGGCCCTCTCACCAGCGCCGCTCTCGTCGGCCGCACCTCCGCCGGCGTTCTCACCGCCGACTTCGAAAACGCCGCCGAAACGCCCACCCAGAGCACCTCCGGCGCCGAAGCCGCCACGAGCTCCCTGCCGGATACCAACACCGCCACCGCCACGACCCCCGCGACCACCACCGCCGCCTCCCAGACCGGCGCCGGCACTGCAGCCGCCAGCGGCTCCGAAACCGCCTCCACGGGCGAATCCACCCCCGCCGCCGAATCCCCGGCAGCCGGCGCGAGCACCGGCACCGACACCGACACCGGCGGCACCTTCGCGGCCCTTCAAACCGGCGCCTCGTCCCCGAGCGCCCCCGCCGACGCTGACGCCGACGCCGCCTCCGCCGACGCGACCACCACCGGCACCGCCGGCGCCGAAAGCGCGGAAGCCACCGAAGCCAAGGCCACCGTCGACGCCGTACAGCGCCTCCAGAGCGCCCTTCACGTCTCCACCGATGGCGAATTCGGACCCCAGACGGAGGCCGCGGTGCGCCGCCTGCAGGCCCGCAACGGCCTCCACGTCGACGGCATCGTCGGTCCCGAGACCTGGAAGGCCATCGGCGTCAGCGACGCCCAGACCCTCACCCCGCCCCCCTCGGCCATTCCCGCCCCCGAAGGCGCCCAGACTCACGCCGCCACCGCGAACCAGCAGGCCACCACGGAAGGCGCCACGGGCGCGGAAGCCACTCCCGCGAGCGCCGCTCCCGCCGGCGCCGGCAACCCCGTCGCCCGCCTCCAGGCCGCCCTTCACCTCTCCCCCGACGGCGACTTCGGCCCGGAAACCGAGGCCGCCGTGCGGCGCTTGCAGGAACGCCACGGACTCACCGTCGACGGCGTGGTGGGCCCCGCCACCTGGAGTGTGATCGGCGTCAGCGGCGCCCACACCCTCACCCCGCCCGCCTCCGCCCGCGTGGCGCCCCACAGCGAAGACACCTCGACGCCCGCCGGCGACTCCGCGCCCGTGGGCAGCGAGGAAAGCGGCGGCTCCTCCACCAGCACCGCCGGCGCCGGGGACAGCTCGGGCGTGGTCTCCCGCGTGATCGCCGCCGGCGACGAAATCGCCACCCGCCCCTACGTCTACGGCGGCGGCCACGGCTCCTTCCAGTCAGAGGGCTATGACTGCTCGGGCTCCGTCTCCTATGCCCTCCACGGCGCCGGACTGCTGAGCTCCCCCGAGGACTCCACCGGCCTCGAGTCCTACGGCGATGCCGGGCCCGGCAAGTACATCACCATCTATGCCAACGCCGAACATGCCTTCATGGTGGTGGACGGCAAACGCTTCGACACGGTGGCTCTGCAGGAGTCCGGCTCTCGGTGGTCGGATTCGATGACCTCCACCGCCGGCTACGTCGCCCGTCACCCCCCCGGCGAGTAGAGCCGCCCCGCCTGCCCCGCGGGGAGCGCGAACGCGCCAGGTTTGGCGGGGGTAGCGGGACTGAAAAGCGGGGCCCCGCGCGTGTGTGGGCGCCCGCGAGGGGACGATCTACGCACCCCGTGGTGGCCCGTCCCGGCTGGCTTTTCGGGGCGGTGGAGGCTCTCGAAATCGGGGCCCCGCGCGGGGGCGCGCGCGGGCGGGCGCACGCGCGCGCGGGCAGCCCGAAAAGAGAGTTTCGTCGCAGCGTCGGCCTAGCCTGATGGCACTCGTCCGAGAAGACCGTGCAGAGAGGAGCGACCGATGCTCGCGCAGGCCAACACCTTCACCATCGATGGACTCCACGCCAGGCGGGTGACGGTGGAGGTGGACGTGCGTGCGGGCCTGCCGACCTTCGCGATCGTGGGCCTCGCGGACGCCTCCGTGCGGGAGGCGCGGGAGCGGGTGCAGACGGCGATCCGCAACTGCGGCTTCGAGTTCCCCGGCCGGCGCATCACCGTGAACCTCGCCCCCGGCGATGTGCCCAAGGTGGGGCCGGGGCTTGATCTGGCGCTCGCCTGCGGAGTGCTGGCGGCCAGCGGCCAGCTCACCAAGGAGGCCCTCGCCCGCTGCGCCCTGTTCGGCGAGCTGGGCCTCGACGGCACCGTCAAGCCCTGCGGGGGCACCCTGGCGATCGCCCAGGCGTGTCGCCAGCAGGGGCTCGAGCGGCTGGTGCTAGCGTGCGAGCGCGGCCGGGAGGCGATGCTCGTGGAGGGCCTCGAGGTGGCGCCCGCGATGACGCTCCAGAGCGCCGTGCGGGTGCTGCGGGGCGGCCGCGCCGACAAGCCCGCTACGACCGGCGGTAAGGACACGCCCGTGGGTCTCGCCAGCGAGCCGCGAAGCCGGCTCGACCTGGGCGACGTGCGTGGACAGGCTCACGCAGTGCGGGCGCTGGTGGTGGCGGCGGCGGGCGGCCACAACTGCCTGCTGAGCGGCCCGCCGGGGGTGGGCAAGACGATGCTCGCCCAGCGGCTGCCCTCGATCCTGCCGCCGCTCAGCCGCACGGAGGCGATCGAGGTGACCCGCATCCACAGCGTGGCCGGCGACCTGCGGGGACAGCTCGCCCACAGCCGTCCGTTTCGGGCGCCCCACCACTCGATCACCGCGGCGGGCCTCGTGGGAGGTGCGCACCGGCATTCCATCGGGGAGGTGGTGCTGGCCCATCGGGGAGTGCTGTTCCTCGATGAGCTCTCGGAGTTCGCGCGGGCCACGCTCGACGCGTTGCGCCAGCCCCTGGAGGATGGACGGGTGGCGATCGTGCGGGCGCGGCGGGCGGCGGTGTATCCGGCCCGGTTCATGCTCATCGCCGCCACCAACCCCTGCCCCTGCGGCTATGCGGGCAACCGGGATCTCTGCGGCTGCGGGGAGGCGGAGCTGGCGCGCCACCGGCGGCGGCTGAACGGGCCGCTGCTGGACCGCATCGACCTGCAGGTGCAGATGGACGGAGAGGGCCAGGAGGGACTCGCGGGCGAGCCGGCCAGCAGCTCAGGGGCGGCGCGCGAGGAGGTGATGGCCGCGCGAGAGCGCCAGCGGGTGCGCCTGCGGGCGGAGGGAGTGGGGACGAACGCCGAAATGGACGCCCGCATGCTCGCCCAGCACGTCGCCATCGAGGGGCGAGCGCGAGAGATGCTCGAGCAGGCACGGGCCAGCTGGGGTATGAGCGCCCGCTCACAGCAGCGCACGCTGCGGGTGGCGCGAACGCTCGCGGATCTCGATGGACGCCGGCGGGTGACGGCAGGGGACGTGGGTGGCGCGCTCGCGCTGCGGCCCCACGGCGGGCTGCGGGACAGCAGGGCGGCGTGAGATGGCGACGGAAGCGTGCCGCGGCTGTCTGCGACGCAGCTGGCTGCTCTCGGAGCTGGGGGTGGTGCTCGACTATCGCGGGCGCGATCCCGGCAGGCTGTTCGCGCTCCTGAGCCTCGCGGACCAGACGCTGATCGACGCCGTCGCTGGCCGGCGACGCGCGGAGGTGAGGGAGCGCTGGGAGCGCTTCGAGGTCGATGAGCTGCCGGCGGCAGCCGGTGTGCGGACGACGTGCGGCCATCGTGAGAACTCAGCGGTGGGACTCGGCCGCGTGGCGCTGGCGCCGCGGGCGCTGCACTTCAGCGGCGGCGACGAGCGGCTTCGATCGCTCGCGCGGCAGCCCGCGGTGGCGATCGTGGGGAGCGGGCGGGCGAGCGACTACGGCATGGAGGTCGCCCGCAGCCTCGCCCGGGGGCTGGCGGCCAGCGGAGTGACGGTGGTGAGCGGCTTCGGCGAGGGGATAGCGGCGGCGGTCCACGACGGGACGCTCGCCGGCAGGGGCCGGCCGATGGCGACGACGGCAGGCGGGGTTGACGTGTGCAGGCCCTCGCACAGGCGGGCGCTGTACGAGCGGGTGCACAGAGAGGGGTGCCTCGTGGGAGAGCTGCCGTGCGGCTTTCGTCAGCGGCGCTGGTGCGGCCTGGCGAGCACCAGGGTGGTGGCGGCGCTGGCGGCGGTGACGGTGGTGGTGGAGGCGAACGCCAGCGAGCGGGAGCTCGCGCCGGCGAGGGCCGCGCGGACGTTCGGCGCCACGGTGGCGGCGGTGCCGGGACGAGTGACAACTCGCACGGCGCAGGGGACGTGTGGGCTGTTGATGGAGGGAGCGCCACTGGTGCGGGACGCGGGGGATGTGCTGGACCTGCTCCACGATGCGCGGGCCACGGGCGATGAGCGGCGCCATGGGACCGCGCGGCCACCGGCGAAGAGGACGGGCGGACAGGCGCGGTTGGAGCCGCGTCTGGGCGAGCTGCTCGAGCGGGTGGGCGCGGGCCGGGACACGCTTGGGCGGCTCACCGGCGAAGGGGCGGATGCGCAGGAGACGATGCTGGGGCTCTCGGAGCTCGAGCTGATGGGCCTGCTCGGCCGGGGGGACGGCGGAAGGTACGTCGTGCGCGAGCGCCTCGCGGACGAGCGACAGGGGTGATGCAGCCGCCCGACGGGGACGCGACCGCCGGTATAGTTGTGGGCCGCCCGCGGATGTAGCTCAGTTGGCTAGAGCGTCTGCTTGCCATGCAGAAGGTCGAGGGTTCGAGTCCCTTCATCCGCTTTCACGACAGCCCCGACGGAGATCTTTTTCGGCTCGGCCAGCCAGGGCAACTCACACCGAGGGCAGCAGCTCCCCACGGCCGGGATACCGCGAGGAGTGGCTCTCCTCCTGCCTCTCCTGTCCCTCCTGTCCCTCCGGGTCCGTGTGGCTCGTCGCAGCCTGGTCCGCCTGGTCCGCGTAGACCTCTTGGCCCGCCGGCCTGTCATCGCCTGAGGCGACCTCGCTGGCCTGAGCGGCCTGGCTCACCTCGCCGGCTTGGACCGCCGCTCGCAGGGCGCCCTTCACGCCGTACAGATACCTGTCCGCGCGCGCCAGGGGCGCGTCGATGCTCTCACCCGGCAACCACTCGCTCACCCCCACAGACCAGCCGATGCGGTGGTCGCATTCCCGCAGACGCTCGAGCACCGCTTCCCCGCCCGTGGGAGTCGTGGCAGGGAGCACCAACACGAACTCGTCGCCCCCGTGCCGCGCAAGGATGTCCGCGGGACGGATCCGCTCCTGCCAGTCCAGCGCCAGGGCCGTGAGCAGGCGGTCGCCGGCAGCGTGGCCGTCGCAGTCGTTGATCTGCTTGAAGCCATCCAGGTCCAGCACCGCCAACGTGAGCGGGCTGCCGGTGCGATCCGCCAGCGCCCTCTCCCGGGCGGCCGCCGCGAGGAAGCCGCTGCGGTTGAGCAGCCCCGTGAGGCAGTCCGTGTCCGCCTGTCGCCGCAGGCTCTCCACGAGGTTCCCCAGCACCAGCCCCGAGGCGAACACCGTGAACGCCACCAGCAGCACGTCCACCACACCGCCCGGCAGCCCGTTGAGGCGCATGGCCACCGCGAAGCTCACCGAGATGAGACCCGCCGTGGCGAGAGTCCAGCGGCGGGAGAAGAAGTGAGCGGTGTACACCACGATCCAGAAGTACCCGAACGCCGCCAGCAGCGCTCCCCGGCCGGTGGTGGCCTGGGAGATGAGGCCGCTCACCAGCAACACCGCCACCGTCATCAGGCCCTGGATCACCATCGGAGGGACACGCTCCCCGAACACCCACACCACCAGCGCCGCCCCACAGCAGAACACCCCACCGACCGCCAGCAGCCCGCTGGGCTGGCTGGAGCTGATGGGAAAGGCCACCAGCAGCAGCCTCACGATGCCTCCCACCAGATACAGCAGCGCCGCGCTCCACACCATGGCGGGCCTGGGACCGAGCAGCCGGCTGAGCCGACCGTGGGCAGTGGCACGGGGAGGTTCGTAGAACACCACTACTCCTTTCGGTATTCCACCCCCCCTCCTTGAGCGTTTACGGTCACCTCACGGACACACTCTCCGCCGGCGAGCCGCCCCGCCCGCAACCCCCGGCCGCCCCGCCCACAACCCCCGGCTGCCCCTCCGGCGGCCTCCGGCCCCCAGCCGGCTACCCTGGGGGGATGCTCTTCTCTCGCAAGCCCCCAGAGCCGCTGGACCCCTCTCGAGCTCTCCCTGGGCGACCTGAGGAGATGGTGGTGGCCGACCGCCACGAGGTGCTCGGCACCCCCCTGAAGCCCCCCTTCCCGGAGGACGTCCAGACGGGGGTCTTCGCCATGGGCTGCTTCTGGGGAGCCGAGCGGATCTTCTGGGAAGCACCCGGCGTGTACACCACCGCGGTGGGCTACTCCGGCGGCTACACCCCCAACCCCACCTACGAGGAGGTCTGCTCCGGCCGCACCGGCCACACGGAGGCGGTGCTGGTGGCCTTCCACCCAGCCACCACCTCCTTCGAGGAGATGGTGAGGCTCTTCTGGGAGAACCACGACCCCACCCAGGGCAACCGACAGGGAAACGACGTGGGCAGCCAGTACCGGTCCGCCATCTACACCCACGACCCCACTCAGCTGGCCGTCGCCGAGTCCTCCAAGGAGACCTACCAGCGGATGCTCACCGCCGCCGGCCACGGCCTCATCACCACCGACATCGCTCCCCTCACCCACTTCTACTACGCCGAGTCCTACCACCAGCAGTACCTCGCCAAGAACCCCGCCGGCTACTGCGGCCTGGGCGGCACCGGCGTGTCCTGCCCCATCGGCCTCTCCACCGCCCCCTCCTCGCCCGCCGCCCAGTAGACCACCGGCGGCCTCTGCTGCTTCTCCGTTCGGCTTATGAGCCGAACGGCGGGCCCGCACATGTGCGGGCCCAGGGGCCGCCTCATGAGGCGGCCCCTACACATCCATTCGACCTGCTGTCTGGACCCGCCCCGCTCGGTGGGGGTTCGCGGGGCGGGTCCAGAGCCTCCTTGCGCCTCTAGCTGGCGCTTCCCAGTGCAGGGGACGATCCCGCCGGGGTGTGCTGCCAACCCGGCGCATGCGGACCGCCCAGGGTGGGCACATCCGAGGGGTACACCTCGTTGCCGTGGATCGCGTGATCCCCGATCTCGAGCTCCTCGTCGGAGAGTCTGAGGGGCACGAAGATGCCGATGATCTTCAACAGGATGAAGGTGGCGATGGCCGTGTACACGATAACCCAGGCCGCCGCCTCAGCCTGCCAGCGCAGCAGCGTCCAGCTGCCGTGCACCAGGCCTTCCACCCCTGGCAGGTTCGAGGCTCCGCCCACACCGATGTACTCCACTATGTGCGGGTCCGCGAGCACCCCAACCAGCAAGCCTCCGCAGAGACCTGCGATGCCGTGAGTGTAGATCACCCCCAGGGTGTCGTCCACGTGTCTGAACATCGGCGCTCGGCTCAGGAACCGGATCGACATCCACACGATCGTGGAGCACACGAACCCGATCACGATCGCTCCGTACCCGTTCACGAAGCCCGCCGCAGGCGTGATGCCCACGAGGCCCGTGATCATTCCGTTCACCGCTCCGATCAGCGACGGCTTGTCCCGGAAGATGTAGTCCCAGGCGATCCACACCAGCATCGCCACCGCCGTGCACAGGTTCGTGTTCAGCACCGCCGCCGACGCGTTCGCGCCCGCGTAGTAGGAGTCCCCGCCGTTGAACCCGTTCCAGCCGAGCCACAGCAGGCCCGCCCCACAGGCCACCATCAGGAGGTTGTTCGGCGCGTCCACCTCACG
>DATJMB010000082.1:0-13208 GCA_035508995.1 Solirubrobacteraceae bacterium
CTGCCGCGATCGAGTTGGGCGAGCACCCGCGCCTCCGGCACGTTCGGCGTGAGCACGCTCGCCCGCGGCAGGATCTCCCGCACCAGCGCCTCCTCCGCGTCGGCCTCCAGCAGCCGCGCGCCGGACTCGGCGACCATCACCGGATCCACCACCACCGGGGTGCCCGGCGGGAGCTCGTCGAGCGCCTGCGCCACCGCCTGCGCCACCCGGGCTGTGCCGAGCATGCCGATCTTCACGGCGTCCACGCCGATGTCCCCCACCACCGCTTGGATCTGGGCTCGCACCATCTCCGGGGGCACCTCGTGGATCGCCCTCACCCCCGCCGTGCTCTGCGCGGTGATCGCCGTGATCGCGCTCGTGCCATGCACCCCGCAGCGGGCAAAGGCCTTCAGGTCCGCCTGGATGCCCGCCCCGCCGCCCGAGTCCGAGCCCGCGATCGTGAGCGCCACCGGCGTGCCGGCAGCCCTGGCCTCCCTGCTCCGCCGGGCGGCCTCGCCGGCCACCTCAGGCGGCACGCCCCGCGCCGGAGCGGCGACGGGCGAAGATCGCGTAGCTGCCGATCGCCGTCACCAGCAGGCGACCGTCCTCGTGGCGCACCTCGCTGCGCATCACCGCCGTGCTGCGATTGCGCCGGTCGAGCGTCGTCGAGCACACGAGCTCTCCCTCGATGGCCGTCTGGATGTAGTTGATCGAGATGCTGATCGTCGCGATCCGCTCCTCTCGCGTGGTCTCCGCCCACAGTGTCGAGCCCATGCAGTAGTCCACCAGCGCGTACGTCACCACCCCCGAGAGCAGCCCCCCGGCGTTGATCAGCTCGGGCCTGATCCGCAGCCGCACCGTCTGGGGATCGTCCCACCGCATTCCCATGAAGCCGCTCACCCCGTCGATCGACCCGGGGGCTTCGCGCGCTCGATCGGCCTCTGAGCTCTCGTTCATGGCGACCGGGAGGCTACAGCGAGCGATGTCTTCCAGCTTTCACGCTCGTGTGCGCAAGAAGTCACATTTGTGCACCTCAGGTCACATTTTGGCGCCTAGCTTGCAGGTATGCCAGCCGACCACCCCGGGCCGCACTTCCGTCCCGACCCCCACGCCTCCCGCCGGGACGATTCGCCGCCCCCGGCCACCTCCAGGCGTCCGGACCCCCGGCGCGAGCTCGGCCGCCGCGGCGAGGAGCTGGCCGTGGCTCACCTGCACCGTCTCGGCTTCTCGCCGCTGGGCCGCAACGTGCGCACCCGCCACGGCGAGATCGATCTGATCGCCTTCGACGGTCGCACCCTGATCATCGTCGAGGTCAAGACCCGCAGAGTGGCTGCCCGCGCGCGTGCGCGCCCGTGCGCGGGACGTTCCGATCAGCAGCCGCTCGCGCGCCTGCGCCCCCACCAGCGCGCCCGCCTGCGGCGGCTCGCGGCGGCCTGGCTCGCCGACGCCAAGCACATCCGTCCCAGCGCCCACACGATCCGCTTCGACGCCATCGGCGTGCTGCTCGACACCCGCGATCGGCTCCTGCGCCTTGACCATCTCGAGGGGGCGTGGTGACTTTCAAAGGGGACGTGAAGAAGATTCGGCGGCGCGCCGAAGAACAGGGATGGCGCGTGGAGAAGCGCAAGAAGCACTGGTTGTACTTCCCACCTGACAAGACCCTGCCGCCCTGCAAAATGGCCGGCACGCCATCTTCCTCGCGCTCATTGGCGAACTTTCTCTCATATATGAAGCAGAGGGGGTATAAAGAATGACCATGGAGTACCGCAGCTGGATCGCCGTGGCGGACGTCCCTTTCAGCGACGAGCCCACATGGATGCGGCTGGCTGAGCATCTCGAACGTGCGCATCCCGAGTTCGGCCCGGTCGCTTCGTGGGAGGACGACGGCACGACGATCGTGTTCATCCTCGCCAACGACGAGCCCGACCGGGCTACCGCTGCGGCCAATGCGGCGCGCGTGGTTAGCGAGGCGCTGCATACCGCCGGCCTCGCCGACCGCTTTCCGGAGGTATGTTGTGTGGAAGAGGCCCACGACCTGATGCCCGCCAGCTCCACCGGTCGGTAACCGCCCGCGACGGGGGGCACTGGGCCGAGTTAGAGCGTCAGCTGCTGGTAGGCCAGCGACTGGAAGGAGAGGCGGTGCAAGGCCGAGACGCCGCGCTGGGCGATCGCCTCGCGGTGGTCGGGCGTGGAGTAGCCGACGTGCTCGGCGAAGCCCCAACCGGGATGCTCGCTGTCGGCGTGGCGCATGTAGCGGTCGCGGGTGACCTTCGCGACGATCGAAGCGGCCGCGATCGCGGCGCTGGTGGCGTCGCCGTCGACGATCGCCCGCTGGCGGCGCTCGAACTCGGGCACCGAGAAGCCGTCCACGAGACACAGCACCTCGCCGCTCACGCCGGCGGTGACGCCGCGCAAGGCGTCGCGCAGGGCGGCCAGGTTGGTCTTGTGCAATCCCCGCGCGTCGATCCCGCGCGCGCAGCGGCACACGACGACCACCCGCTGCGCGCTCCGGAGCACCAGCGGGTAGAGCTCCTCACGGGCCTGCGCGGTGTGCTGCTTGGAGTCGTTGAGCGCCCGCAGCGAGCGTTGCTCGCGCGGGTCCAGCGAGCCATAGTCGAACAGCACCCCCGCGGCCACCAGCGGCCCCGCGAGGCAGCCCCGGCCGGCCTCGTCGGCGCCGGCGACCAGGGGCACGTCGAGAGCGCGATCGAACGCGAACAGGCGCCGTCCGCTGGAGCGCGCACGGCGACGGCGGCGGGCGCGGCCAGAGGGCGCGGCGCCGGCGCTAGAAGAAGCCGATGCGGTCGGGCGGCCAGTACGTGGCGAAGGCTTGGCCGATGATCCAGCTCGTCGGGACGGGGCCCCAGAATCGGCTGTCGTCGGATTCGCCACGGTTGTCCCCCATCATGAACCAGTGACCGGCCGGAATGCGGATCGGGATCGGGAAGTTGCACTCGGGGCTGGCGCCACATTCGCGGATGTAGCCGTCCTGCTCGCGTTTGCCGTTGCGGATCACGTGGCCTTCGCGGATCGAGATCACGTCCCCCGGACCCGCCACCACGCGCTTGATGAAGTTTTCGCTCGCCTCCTTGGGCACCGGCGCGTCGCACGCCTGGCCGCCCAGCTTCACCGTGTGGGGCACCGGCCCGCACTGCTCCTCGCGAGCGCCTTCGGGGGGATGGAAGACTGCGATCTCGCCCACGTGGGGATCGCTGAAGTTGCTGCCGATGCGGTTCACCAGCACTCGCTGGCCGATCGCCAGGGTGGGCTCCATGGAGCCGCTGGGAATGCGGTAGGGCTTGACGATGAACGCCTGGATGGCCAGCGCGAGGCCGAGCGCCACGAGCACGATCACCACGAGCTCCACGATCGAGCTCGTCAGCGATTTGGAGCGCTTGACCTTCGCGCTCACGTCGGCGCGTCGCCGGCGAGCTCCTCTCCCTGCCCCTCGCCGGCATCGGGGGACGGGGAATCTGCGTCCGCTGTCTCGGACTCCCCCCGAGTCTCACCGGCCTGCGCGGCGTCCTTCGCGTCATCAGTCTCGGTGGCCGCCTCGCCCGCATCGGTGGCGTCCGCGTCGCTCGTGGCCGCCTCGCCTGTCGTGGCGTCATCCGCGGCCGGCTCAGCGGTGGCCGCACCGGCTGTGGCGGCCGCCGTCTGGGCGGCCTCCTGAGCCTCGGCGCCCTCGGCGACGGTCTCCTCGGCCGTGAGGCCCTCCGCGTCGGTGGCGGACTCCTCGTGCAGCAAGCCCGGCTCGACGGTCTCCTCGGGGCCGATGTAGCGGCGCTCGCGCACCCGCGCGCGCTTGCCCACGCGATCGCGCAGGTAATAGAGCTTCGCCCGCCGCACCTCGCCCCGGGCGGCCACCTCGATGCGCTCGATCTTGGGGGAGTGCACGGGGAACATGCGCTCCACGCCCACGCCGAAGGACTGCTTGCGCACGGTGAAGGTCTCCCGGGCGCCATGTCCCTGGCGCTTGATGACCACGCCCTCGAATACCTGCACCCGCCGGCGGGAGCCCTCGATCACCTGGAAATGGACCTTGACCCGGTCGCCGGGCGCAAAGTCTGGGACGCGCCGCAACTGGGCGCGCTCGATGGTTTCGATGACGCTGCTCATGATCGAGGAAGAAGGACGTCGGCCCGGACCGCCGCCACAGCACTGAAAGCGTGGCCGTCCGGCGCGGTGAGCATGGTAGCGGACCGGCGGCTCGCCGGCCGCAGGCACCCTCGCGGCCGGCTCCCCGCCTCGCGCCGCCTCCCCGCCTCCCCCGCTTCCCCGCCTCCGCCGCTCGCCCGCTCTCACGGCTGGCACGGCTCGCGCTCTCAGCAGCCGGGGCGCTCCGCGGCGGCCCGTTCGCGGCTGCGCTCGGCGCGCCAGCTGGCGATGCGCTCGTGATGGCCCGAGAGCAGCACCTCCGGCACCCGCCAGCCGCGATACTCGGCGGGGCGAGTGTAGTGGGGGTACTCCGGGCCGCCTTCGAGGGCCGGGCTGAAGGACTCCTGCAGGGCTGACTCCTCGTGGCCGAGAGCGCCGGGCAGCTTGCGCAGGACGGCGTCGCAGAGGACCATCGCCGGGAGCTCCCCGCCCGCGAGAACGTAGCGGCCGATCGAGATCTGCTCGCCGGCGAGGTGCTCGAGGATGCGCTCGTCAAAGCCCTCGTAGCGGCCGCACAGCAGCGTGAGCGCCGGCTCGCCGGCGAGCTCCGCGGCGAGCTCGTCGTCGAGCAGCCTGCCGGCGGGCGTGAGGGCGATCACCCGGCGACGCTCGCGCAGCTCCAGCGGGTCGAGGCCGTAGCGGGCCCGCAGGGCGCTGTCCATCACATCCACCCGCAGCACCATCCCGGCGCCGCCCCCGAAGGGGGTGTCGTCCACCTGGCCCGCGCTCAGGGGCGTGTGCTCGCGGAAGTTCACGCACTGGAGGCGGCTCCCCGCGGCGATCGCGTTGCGCACATGGCGCTGCTGTGCGAACCACTGAAACCACTCGGGAAACAGGGTGAAGATGTCGATCTCCACCGCCGCTACCCCTCGATGAAGGACATGTCCACGTCGATCCGCCCCGCGGCCGTGTCGACGGCGCGGATCGCGTCTTTGACCATCGGCACGAGCAGCAACTCGCTGCCGGCGTCGACGCTGCCGGCGTCGGGCTGCACCTCCAGGGCCTCGCAGGAGGGCAGCTCGATGACCCGCGCCACGGTGCCCACCGGCCGCCCATCGTCGTGGACGGCGCAGCCCTCGAGCTCGTGGGCCCACCACTCGTCCTCGCCGAGCGCCGGCGCGTCTCGGTGGGCGACCGTGAGCGCCAGCCCGCGCAGCGCCTCGGCGCCCTCGCGGTCGCTCACGTCGGCGACCCGCACGATCGGCCGCTGGTCGGTGCCGGCACGCCGCACGATCTCCCGGGGGCGGCCGTCGAGGGTGACGCTGGTGCCCGTTCGCAGCAGGGCGGGCCGGGGGCGGGTGACGTAGAAGCTGCCGTCGAGACCGTGCGCGCGGCCCACGCGGCCGGCCTGCAGCTCGGCGACCGCCCCGCTGGTCCGCTCCTGCACCACCCGAGACCGATTCAGTCGACGATGTCGACGAGCACCCGGCATCCTTCGCTGGTGGCCGCCGCTTTGACCACCGTGCGCAGCGCCTGGGCGGTGCGTCCGCCGCGGCCGATCACGCGGCCGTAGTCGCCCTCCGCCACGCTCAGCTCGAGCACCACCGTGCCGTCGTCCTCCGGGAAGCTCTCCACGGACACGTCCTCGGGCTCGTCCACGAGACCTTCGACGAGATACTCGAGCAGCTCGCTGGCGCTCTGCCCCGCGCTCTCCTCGCCGGCGGACACCTCGCTCACCGCGGCGCGTCCTCCGTCACTCGCCCTGGGCGGTGATGCCCTGGATGCGCAGCAGCTTGCGCACGGTGTCCGTGGGCTGGGCGCCCCGCGCGAGCCAGGCGCGGGCACGATCCGCGTCGATGACGATCGTGGAAGGGTCCGTCTGGGCGTTGTACCGGCCGATGGTCTCGATCACGCGGCCGTCGCGCGGCGAGCGCTGGTCGGCGACCACCACCCGCCAGATCGGGTCCTTCTTGCCGCCCACCCGGGTGAGCCTCAGCCTTACCGACAAAATCGTCCTCTCTGTCCGAGCCGTTCGCTTTCGAGGGCAGAGCTTAGCGCCTACCGGGCCTGACGCATGAGGGCGCCGATGTCGGGCATCTTGCCGCGCCCCACCTGCTTCATCAGCTTGCGGGTCTGGCCGAACTGCTTGACGAGCTGGTTGACCTGCTGCACGTTGGTGCCCGAGCCGCGGGCGATGCGCAGCCGCCGGGAGCCCTTGATGAGCTCCGGCCGGCGGCGCTCCTCGGGGGTCATTGAGAGGATGATGGCCTGCACCCGGTCGAGCTCCCGCTCGTCCACCTTCGCGTTCTGCAGCTGATGGCCGGCGAGGCCGGGAATCATGCCGAGGAGGTTCGTGAGGGGGCCCATGCGACGGATGGTCTTCAGCTGCGAGAGGAAGTCGTCGAGGCCGAATTCGTCCCGGCCGAGCTTGCGCTGCAGGGCGCGGGCCTCGTCCTCGTCGAACTGGCGCTCGGCGTGCTCGATCAGGCTCATCACGTCGCCCATGCCGAGGATCCGCTGGGCCATGCGGTCCGGGTGGAAGCGCTCGAACTGGTCGAGCTTCTCGCCCGTGGAGGCGAACACGATCGGCTTGCCGGTGACCGCCCGCACCGACAGGGCGGCGCCGCCGCGGGCGTCGCCGTCGAGCTTGCTCATGATCACGCCGTCGAACTGGACCTGCTCGGCGAACTGCTCGGCCACCCCGGCGGCGTCCTGGCCGGTCATGGCGTCGAGCACCAGCAGCACGTCCGTGGGCTGCAGGCGCTCGCGCATGCGCACCAGCTCCGCCATCAGCTCCTCGTCCACGTGCAGCCGCCCGGCGGTGTCCACGATCAGCACGTCCTTGCCGTCCCGCTTGGCCCGCTCCAGAGCCCACACGGCGATGTCCACGGGATCGCGCTCGTCGGAGGGGCTCGAGTGATAGACCTCCGCGCCCGCCTGAGCGCCCACCTTGACGAGCTGGTCGACGGCGGCCGGCCGGTAGGTGTCGCAGGCGGCCACCGCCACGGAGGCGTTCCGGTGCTCTTTGAGGTGACGGGCGAGCTTGGCGGTGGCGGTGGTCTTGCCCGAGCCCTGCAGGCCCGCCATCAGGATCACGGTGGGGGGGCTGGAGGCGAAGCTCAGCTCGGCGGCCTCCCCTCCCATCAGGCCGGAGAGCTCCTCGGCGACGATCTTCACCACCTGCTGGGCGGGGTTCAGGCGGCCGATCACCTCCTCTCCCAGGCAGCGCTCCTTGACCTGGCCGGTGAACCGGCGCACCACCTTGAAGTTCACGTCCGCCTCCAGCAGCGCCAGGCGGATCTCGCGCATCGCGCCGTCGATGTCCTGCTCGCTGAGGGTGCCGTGCTTGCGCACGTCCGCGAGCGTCGCCTGGAGCTTGTCGGCGAGGGCGTCGAACATCAGCTGGGCGACTTCGGCGGATGGCGCGGCTCCGGCGGCTGACGCGGCTCGGGCGGCTCCTCGCGGCGGCGGGCGAGCGCCTCGCCGATGCCGCCGAAGGCCTGGGCGAACTCGGAGGGCACCACGAACACCTTGTTGGCGTCCCCTTCGGCGAGCTGGGGAAGCATCTGCAGGTATTCGTAGCTGAGGAGGTCCCTGGTGGGCTTGCCCTCGTGGATCGCCTGAAAGACGGTGTCGATGGCCTTCGCTTCGCCCTCCGCCCGCAGGATCGCGGCCTGGCGCTCGCCCTCGGCGGTGAGCACCGCCGCCTGCTTGGCGCCCTCGGCGGTGAGGATCTGGGACTGCTTCTCGCCTTCCGCCGTGAGGATCGCCGCGCGTCGGTCGCGCTCGGCGCGCATCTGCTTCTCCATCGCCGTCTTGATGTCGCCCGGCGGTTCGACCGACTTGATCTCCACCCGGTTGATCCGGATCCCCCACTTGCCCGTCGCCTCGTCCAAGACCGTGCGCAGCTGGGCGTTGACGTTCTCCCGGGAGGTGAGCGTGGCCTCCAGCGTCAGTCCCCCGATCACGTTGCGAAGGGTGGTCACCGTCAGCTGCTCGATCGCCTGCAGCGGGTTGGCGATTTCATAGGTCGCCGAGCGGGGGTCGGTGATCGTGAAGTAGAGGACCGTCTCGATCGCCACCACCACGTTGTCCTCCGTGATCACCGGCTGGGGGGAGAAGTTCACGACCTGCTCGCGCAGGTCCACGAGCGGCTTGACGCGGTCGATGAACGGCGTGAGGATCGTCAGGCCCGGGTCCAGCGTGCGGCTGTAGCGGCCGAGACGCTCCACCACGCCCGCTCGCGCCTGGGGGATGACGCGGATCGTCCGCGCCGCCGCCACCAGCACGAACAGCAGGACCACGACGACCACGATGAGTGTGACCATTGGAGCAGCTCCTTTTCCGTCTCAGTGCATGACCAGGGCCGTGGCCCCACGTATTTCGACCACTTCCACGCGCTCGCCCGCGTCGATGATCTCGTCCTCGTCGAAGCTTCTCGCGGTCCACACCTCGCCGTCGATCTTCACGCAGCCCACTCCCTCGTCGTTGGCGATCCGCTCGATCACGATCGCCCGCTTGCCGATCAGCGCCGAGGCGCCCGTCCTGATGGCGGGCGGCAGCCGGCGGTGGCGGCGGGCGATGGGGCGCAGGGTGGCGAACACGATCGCGGACACCGCCAGGAACACGATCACCGACAGTCCGGCGCCGACGCCGAGCAGGCTCACGAGAGCCGCCAGGGCGGCGCCCACGGAGAAGGGGGCGAGGTAGAAGCCGCCCTGGTGCATCTCGCCGATGCCGAGCGCCGCCGCCACCAGCAGCCACAGGATCCATGCGTCCATGTCTTTGAGGTTAGGGCTTTACTCGCTCGACACGAGCGCCTGGGCGAACTCGCGGGCGTCGAAGGGCCGCAGGTCCTCCACCGCCTCGCCGATGCCGATCAGCTTCACGGGCAGCTCGAGCTCCTGGGCGATCGCCAGCGCGATGCCTCCGCGGGCGGTGCCGTCGAGCTTGGTGAGCACCACGCCGGTGACGCCGGCGGCCTGCGCGAAGGCCTGCGCCTGGCGCAACCCGTTCTGGCCGGTGGTGGCGTCGATCGTGAGCAGCGTCTCGTGCGGGGCGCCCTCCAGCTGGCGGGCGATCACGCGGCGGACCTTGGCGAGCTCCTCCATCAGGTCGTCCTGGGTGTGAAGGCGCCCGGCGGTGTCCACGATCACCACGTCGATGCCCTCCGCCACCGCCCGGCCGATCGCCTCGAAGGCCACCGCGCCGGGGTCCGAGCGCTCGGGGCCGGTGACGATCTCACAGCCCGCCCGCTCCGCCCAGCCCGCGAGCTGCTCGCTGGCGGCCGCCCGGAAGGTGTCGGCGGCCGCCAGCAGGACGGTGCGGTGGAGCTCGTTGCGCAGGTGGTGGGCGAGCTTGCCGATGGTGGTGGTCTTGCCGGTCCCGTTCACGCCCACGGCGAGGATGACGGTGGGACGTGGGCGAACGTCGATGCGGGCGTCTCCCACCGTGGCGGTCTGGGCGAGCAGCTCGATCAGCCGCTCGCTGAGCTCCGCGCCGCCGCTCAGCTCGCCGGCGTCCGCTTCTGACTCGAGGGTCTGCACGATCGTGGCGGTCGTGCGAGCGCCCACATCGGCGAGGATGAGGGCCTCCTCCAGCCGTTCCCAGGCCTCCGCGTCGAGCTCCCCGAAGAGCGTCGCCTTGATCTCCCCCCCGAGCGCCTCCCGGGTCTTGGCGAGGTTCTCCCGCAGGCGCCGGAACAGCCCCGGTTTGCGCTCTGTGCTCTCGCCCTCCGCCGGCCTCCGCCGGCCCTCGCCGTCCTCGTCGAGGACGAACAGCTCGCTCCAGTCCCGCGCCACCGCCGGCTCAGGCGACCTTCGCCACGGGCTCGTCCTCGACCTCCGCGGCCGGCCCGGCTTGCGCCGGCTCGCCGCCGATCGCCCCGGCCTCGGTCTCGGTCTCGGTCTCCCCGCGCTGCTCGCGGTCGCCGCCGGCCTTTTCGCTGGGCAGGCGCCGGGAGAGGACCTTGGAGACGCCGTTGGCGCCCATCGAGACGCCGTAGAGCCAGTCGGCCGCCTCCATCGTGCGCTTCTGATGGGTGATGACGATGAACTGGGCCCTGCCGGCGTAGCGGCGCAGGAGGGCCAGGAAGCGGTCGAGGTTGAGGTCGTCGAGCGCCGCCTCCACCTCGTCGAGGATGTAGAAGGGACAGGGGCGCGCGAGGAACACCGCGAACAGGAACGCCAGGGCGGTCATCGACTTCTCCCCGCCGGAGAGCAGCGTCAGGCGCTTCATCGACTTGCCCGCCGGCGTGAGCTCGATCTCCACCCCCATCGGGCTCTCCTCGCCTTCCCGTTCGAGCTCTTCCCGCTCGGCCTGCGCTTCCGCCTGCCGCTCCTCGGCGGGCGAGTCGGCGTCGATCGCCCGCCCATCGCCGGCCCCGCCGTCTGCGCCAGCCCCGCTGGCCTCGCCGGCGTCCGCCCGCTCGCCGGACACCGACTGGCCGCCGAGCACCGCACGCAGGGGCTGCTCGTCGCGCACCAGACGCAGCCGTCCGCTGCCGCCCGGGAAGAGGTCCGCCACGAGCTCCTCGAAGTTGCGGGCGGCGGCGGCGAAGGTCTCCTCGAAGGTCTCGCTGATCTGACGATCGGTGTCCCGGATCACCGACCCGAGCTCCCGCAGGGCGGTCTCGAGGTCGTGACGGCGCGACTCGAGCTCCTCCACGTGGGCGATCGCCTGCGCGTACTCCTCCTGGGCGAGGGGATTCACGGGCCCGAGCTGCTCCCGCCGACGGATGAGGCGCTGCACGCGAGCTTCCAGCGCCTCGCGCTCCTCCGGCGTTAGCGCCTGCGTCTCCTCTTCGGAGGCGAGCTCGGGGGACTCCTGCACGGAGGCGGGCTCGTGGGGCTCCTCGCCGGAGACGACATCCTCGGCCTGCTCGCCGCCGGCGGCCGCCGGCAGGGGACGCTCGAGGCGGGCGGCGATGCCCTCGAGCTCGGCCCGCGCCTCCGCGGCCTGGTCGCGCAGGCGCTGGGCGGACACCTCCGCTTCCGTGACCCCCTCGCCGGCGGCCCGCAGGGCGGTTTGGATCTCGGCCTCCTGCCGGCCGCACTCCCGCAGCTCTCCCGCCACCTCCTCGCCTGCGGCGCTGTCGCGCTGGAGCTCGGCCTCGAGACCGGCCACCACGCCCGTGGCGATCGCATCCGAGAGGCCCTCCAGGGCGGCGTGCAGGCGCTCGGCGGCGGGCGCCAGGGCGAGGTCCGCCTCGATGCGCGCGCGCACGCCGGCGATCAGCCGGGCCCGAGCGGCGAGCTCCTCGGCGGCCCGTTGGGCTTCCCGGCGCTCCCGCTCCGCCTCCCCCGTGCGCAGCGCCCGGTCGAGAGCCTGCTCCACCGCCTGGCCCGCCAGGCGCTCGGCCTCCGCGAGCGCCTCGCCCACGACCCGCGCCCGATCCTCCGCCCGGGGGTGGGCGAGCGCCCGCTCGACGCCCCCGGAGATGGCCGCCCGGATGCGCTTCCAGGCGAGCTCCCACGGCCCCCCGCCGGCGTCCTCGGAGGCGGCCGGGGGGGTGGCCTCGGCGGCGTCTTCTGAATCGGCCGGGGGGGTGGCCTCGGCGGCGTCCGCGGGGATGGCCTGAAGGGTGGCGTCGCCGGCGGCCGCCGGCCTGGGGGCAGGGGCGGTCTGCTGTTCCTCCAGCTGGGCCCGCAGGCGCTCGATGCGGCGCGCGAGCAGATCGGCGCTCGCCCGGGCCTGCTCGGAGCGGAGGGTCACACGGTCGCGCACCGAGCGGGTCTCGTACACGCGGCGGGCGATCCCGTCGTGGCGCTCGGAGCGGTCGGTGAGGGCCCGCTCGGCGGCGCTGCGCCGCTCGACCACCGCCCGCAGGCGGCCCTCCACCTGCTCGCGACGCCCGCGTGCCTGCCGCACGCGGCCTTCGGCGAGCTCGAGCTCCGCGCCCCGGTCGCGCAGGCCGTCCACGGCGAGACTCCAGCGGGCTTCGAGGGTCTGGCGCTCGAGGCGCTCGTGCAGCGCGGCGGCCTCCGCCTGGCGCTTGAGGGGCCGCAGGCGGGTGCGCGCCTCCCGCTCCACGTCGAGCGCCCGGTCGAGGTTCTCCTGGGTGCGTTTGAGCTTGAGCTGTGCCCGGCGGCGGCGCTTGCGGTGCTTGCCCAGGCCCGCCGCCTCCTCGATCAGCAGCCGCCGGTCGCGGGGCTTGGAGGTGACGATGCCCTCCACCCGGCCCTGGGAGATCACCGAGTGGGTCTCCTTGCCCAGGCCCGTGTCCGAGAGCACCTCCAGCACGTCCGTGAGCCGGCAGCGGGCGCCGTTGAGCCGATAGCCGCCCTCGCCGGTGCGCTCGAGGCGGCGCACGATCGAGATCTCGCTGACGGGCAGGTCCACGGTGGCGTCCTCGTTGTCGAGCACGATCTCCACCTCCGCGGAGCTGCGCGCCTGCACGCCGCGACCGCCGCCGAAGATCACGTCCTGCATCGACTGGCCCCGCACCGCCAGGGGAGACTGCTCGCCCATCGCCCACAGCACCGCGTCAGTGACGTTCGACTTGCCCGAGCCGTTGGGGCCCACCACCACGCTCACACCCGGCCCGAAGTCCAGGTGGGTGCGCTCGGAGAAGGACTTGAAGCCCGTGAGCGTGAGCGACTTCAGACGCATGGTGGGGTCCTCACGAGCGCAGCCGTACTCACGAGCGCGGCCGTACTCACGTGCGCAGCTTCTCCACCGCCACCTGGGCGGCCTCCTGCTCGGCCTGCTTCTTGCTTTTGCCGCTCCCCGCCCCCAGCGGCTCGCCGTCCACGAGGGCGGTCACCTCGTAGGTGCGCTCGTGCGGAGGGCCGCTCTCTCTCTCGATCTCGTAGCGCACCACCGCCCCCCGCCGCGCGAGCAGCTCCTGGAGGGCGGACTTGAAGTCCACGGGGTTCTCCAGCGCCTGATCGATCTCGGGCGCGAAGGCCTCCACCACCGCCTCCGCGGTGGGCTCGTAGCCGACCGTCAGGTAGCAGGCGCCGATCACCGCCTCGATCACCGAGGCGAGCACCCGCTCGGTCTCCACCAGCGCCGCGGCACCGCCGGAGACCGTCTCGGGAGCCGCCGCTCGCAGGCGGTCGGGCACGCCGAGCCGCTCCGCCACCTCCCGGCAGCTCGGGCCCGAGACGGCCTGGGCGCGAATCTTGGTG
>DATJMB010000083.1:0-10045 GCA_035508995.1 Solirubrobacteraceae bacterium
GTCCGTGAAGGGATCTCCGACCGTGTCCCCGGTGACCGACGCGGCGTGCGCTTCCGAGCCCTTGCCGCCGAAGGCGCCGTCCTCGATGAGCTTCTTGGCGTTGTCCCAGGCGCCGCCTCCGGAGGTCATCATCACGGCGAAGAAGTACCCCACCACGATCACCCCGATCAGCAGCCCCCCGAGGGCCTGTTCGTCGATCAGGCCCACCACCAGGGTCAGCAGGATGGGCAGCAGCGAGGGCAGGATCATCTCCCGCTGGGCCGTCCGCGTGACGATGTCCACGCAGGTGGCATAGTCGGGCTCTTCGGAGTAGTCCATGATCCCCGGGTGCTCCCGGAACTGGCGGCGCACCTCCTCCACCACCGCCCCGCCAGCGCGGCCCACGGCCTCGATCGAGAGGGAGGCGAACAGGCACACCATCAGGCCGCCGAGGATCAACCCGATCAGCACCGGCGGTTCGTTGATGCCGAAGGAGATCAGGTGGCGGGCCTTGAACTCGAGTTCTTTCTCGAAGCCCGCGAACAGCACGATCGCGGCGAGCACCGCCGAGCCGATCGCGTAACCCTTGGTGACCGCCTTGGTGGTGTTGCCCACCGCGTCCAACCGGTCGGTGACCTTGCGCACGTCCTCCGGCAGGTCCGCCATCTCGGCGATGCCCCCGGCGTTGTCGGTGATCGGCCCGAAGGCGTCGAGCGCCACGATCAAACCCGTGAGCGAGAGCAGCCCCACGGCCGCCACGCCGATGCCGTAGATGCCCGGCACGCCGCCGCCGGCGAGCTTCCAGGAGCCGAAGATGCCGAGCACGATCACGATCGCCGGCAGCGCCGTGGCCTGCAGGCCCGAGGCGAAGCCCTGGATGATGTTCGTGGCGTGGCCCGTGACCGACGCGTTGGCCGTCTTCTTCACCGGCGAGAAGCGCGTCGAGGTGTAGTATTCCGTCAGTCCGAACAGCAGCGCCGTGACGGCGATGCCGATCAGCGAGCACAGGTAGATGTGGGACCAGCTGGGAGGGTGCATGCTGCTGAACACCCGGAAGGTGAGGCCCCGCATCAGCCAGTAGGTGATCGGCGCGAACGCCGCCGCCGCGATCACTCCCGAGACGGCCAGCCCCTGCAGCAGCGCCCGCTCGACGTTGTCCGTTTTGGTGCGCACCGCGAAGGTGCCGATGATCGAGGCGATGATCGCCACCCCGCCGATCACCAGCGGGTAGAGCACCACCCGGGTGGACTCCTGGAAGGTGAGCACCCCCAGCAGCATCACCGCGATCGCCGTCACCGCATAGGTCTCGAACAGGTCCGCCGCCATGCCCGCGCAGTCGCCCACGTTGTCGCCCACGTTGTCCGCGATCGTCGCCGGGTTGCGGGGATCGTCCTCGGGGATGCCCGCCTCCACCTTGCGCACGAGATCGGCGCCCACGTCGGCGGCCTTGGTGAAGATGCCGCCGCCGAGCCGCGCGAACACCGAGATCAGCGAGCCGCCGAAGCCGAGCCCGATCAGCGCGTCGACCGCCGTCTTGGGGCTGTCGTTGAAGATCGACGTCAGCGCCCCGTAGTAGCCGGCCACGCCGATCAGCGCCAGCCCCACCACCAGCAGCCCGGTGATCGCCCCGCCGCGGAACGCCACGCTCAGGCCCGGCGAGACCCCGTCGCGGGATGCCTCCGCCACCCGCGCGTTGGCCCGCACCGACACGTTCATGCCGATGTACCCCGTGGACCCCGAGAGGATGCCCCCGATCGCGAAGCCGCAGGCCACGGCGATGTTCTGGATGAAGATGAGCGCCACGAACAGCACCACCCCGACGCAGGCGATCGTCGTGTACTGGCGATTCAAATAGGCTCGGGCGCCCTGCTGCACGGCGAGCGAGATGCTCTGCATCTTCTCGTTGCCCGGCGAGAGCGCGAGCAGGGATCGCGTGGTCACCAGGCCGTAGATCACGGCACAGGCGGCGCATACAAGGGCGACGACGACCCCATGGTTCGTCAGAAAGCTGCTCAACGGTAATCCTCCGCGGTCTGTTTGGCGTGCCGCGCGAGGATCGCGCGCACATTTCTCACCGGCTCTCCGCCCCCTCCGCCTGCTGCGGCGGGCGTCCGTCGGCGTAAACGCGGCCGCAGTCTATCGTGCGGGCCCGACGGAGGACTGCTGGGGCGCGAGCTCGAGGGTGGGCGGATGCCTCCAAAACGGACGCCCCGCGCGCGGGCGCGCGCGCGCACGCGGGGCGTCCGAAAAAAGTCCATCTCCCCACCTCCCCCACCGTCAAAGCTGGCGCCTTCTCGCCAGCCGCCGTCAGCGACCCGGCACCCACAGCCTGCCGCTGGACTCCGCCGGGCCCTTGGGGGGCTCCGAGGCGGGCGACCCCGACGGGGTCCGCGGGGAGCCTGTGGGCGGCTGACCGCTCGGCGAGGGCTGGCCGGGAGGCGCGCCGGGCGCGGCCGGCCCCGCAGCCGCGCCTCCCGGGCCGGGCGCCCCCTCCCCCGCGCCCGCGCCTGCTCCCGCGCCGGCCTCGCGGGCGTAGGCCATCTGCAGCTGAGAGAGGGCGTCGCGCAGGGGCCGCAGCTCGGCCGGGGGACGGGTGCGCTCGAGCACGGGCAGCAGGCCGCGGACCGCGTCGATGGCGTCGCGCACCTGCTCGAGGTCGCCGGCGGCGCCGGCGGCGGCGGGAGCCGGCGCGTCGGCGCTCGGCGGCCGCGCCACGGAGAGGCGGTAGCCGGCGATGTTCAGCAGGGAGACGGCTGCCTGGAAGATCATCTCGGCGCTGGTGACGGCGCTGAGCTCCGCCTCGTAGGCTTCGCGCAGCTCCTGCTCGCTGGGCGCCGGGCCCTCGCCACCCGGACTGGGCTCGCCGGCGGATGGGCCGCCGGCGGATGGGCCGCCGGCGGGGGAAATGGGTTCGCTGCTCACACCGTCACCTCCTGGGAATATGTGCTTCTGGTCTCGGCCACGGTGGCCGCGAAGACCTCCTCGCGGGTGGCGCCCGCGGCGATCATCTGGCGCTGGCGCTGGCCGCTGTTGCGGTCGGGGAAGGCGAGGTCGATGGCCAGCTCGGCGCGCACGGGAGCCGTCCAGGCGGCGAGCCGCTCGATGGCCTCGCGCGCGGGGTACTCGCGCTGGCGCTCGAGGTCCAGGAGCTCGCCGTCGAGGCCGAAGCGGATCGCCCGCCACATGTTCTCCTCGATCAGCCGCGGCGGCAGGTCGGCGTGGGGCACCCCTTCGTCGAGGTCGCGGGCGGCCTGGACGATGCAGGCGGTGATGAGGGCCGCGAGCGCCTCGGACTCCTGGGCGGTGGTCTGGGCGTCGCAGATGCGCACCTCGACGGTGCCGAAGGCGAAGTGGGGGCGCACCGACCACCACACCTGGGTGAACTCCACGATCGAGCGGGTGCGCAGGAGAAATTCGATGTAGTCGCGGTAGGCGGGCCAGCCGCCGAAAGGGTCGGGGATGCCGCAGCGGGGAAAGCTCTTGGTGAAGCTCTGGGTGCGCGCCGAGTGCAGGCCGCTGTCGCGGCCGTCGAGGTAGGGTGAGCTGGCGGAGATCGCCAGCAGCAGCGGCAGCACGGGACGCAGGCGGTCGCACACGCGGATCGCGCGGTCGATGTCGTGGACGCCGACGTGGACGTGCAGGCTGAAGGTGTTGTTGCGCCAGGCCACGTATTTGAGGCCGTCCTCCACGCGGCGGTAGTGGTCGGTCTGGATGATCGGCTGCTCGCGGTAGTCCGCCCAGGGATGGGTGCCGGTGGCGCCGAGCACGACCTCGTGGGCGGCCGCGTGCGCGAACAGGCGCCGGCGGTGCTCGCGCTGGCGGGCGAGCGCGTCGTGGAGGTCGGCGCCGGCGCCGGAGACGATCTCGATCTCCGCCGAGATGAGCTCGCCGGTGATCGCCTCGTACAGCGTCGGGTCCTGCACCCGCGCGGCGTCGCGCAGCCGCTCGAAGCGGGGCAGCAGTTCGAGGGTGTGGGGATGGAGGATGGAGAACTCCTCCTCGATGCCCACGGTGAAGTCGACGGCCTGCGCGAACTTCTCCACGGCCCTGTCCAGATCGAGACTGTTCATGGCTCCGGGGCCGTGCGGCTCAGGTCAGATAGAAGTACAGGGCGTAGAGGAGGTCGACGGCGGGGCTGGAGGTGTGGACCGTCACCTCCGGGGGGACCGCGAGCAGCGACTCGGAGTAGTTGAAGATGATCTTCACCCCCGCGTCCACGAGCTCGTCGGCGAGCTTCTGGGCGGCGTCGGTGGGCACCGCGAGGACGCCCACCACGATGTCCTCCTCCTCCACCACCCGGCGCAGCTCGTCGGTGTGGCGCACCACCTGGCTGCCGACGCTGTCGCCGACCTTGTCGGGGTCGACGTCGAAGATCGCCACCACCCGGAAGCCGTGGTCGGCGAAGATGTCCGAGGAGGCGATCGCCTTGCCGAGGTGGCCGGCGCCGAGCAGGGCGATGTTGTGCTGGCCGGCGGTGCGGAGGATCTTGCGGATCTGGGAGACGAGCGCCTCCACGTTGTAGCCCACGCCCCGCTTGCCGAACTTGCCGAAGCCCGACAGGTCGCGGCGTATCTGGGTGGAGTTGACGTGGGTGTAGTCGGAGAGTTCCTGCGAGGAGATCGTCTCCTTGCCCATCTTCTTGGCCTGGGTGAGCACCTGCAGGTAGCGGGAGAGGCGGGCGGCGACCCCGAGGGAGAGGCGCTCGCTGGAGATGCCGTTGCTGCCCACCGCCGCCGGGCTCGTCGTCGGCTCGGGAAAGCTCATCGTCACCGTGACTCTAGTCGTTCGCGCAGGATGTGTTCGTCCACGACGAAGTCGAACAGCTCGATCCCGTCGAGGGCGATGACCGGGATGCGCTCGAAGTAGGCGCGGTGCAGGCGCTCGTCGCTCTCGATGTCGAGCTCCCGCAACTCGAAGGGGTGCTCCCGGCGCATCCGCTCGAGCGCCGTGCGAGCCTCCTCGCAGAGGTGGCAGCCGGGCTTGGCGTAGAGGGTCACCTGGGGGGCGAGATGGGCGGTCACGACGCTTGCGGCTGGGCGCGGGCGGCGAGCTCGGGGCCCGCGGATGGGCGTTCGCCGGTGGCGTAGGCATCGAGGGAGAGGTAGTGCGGAAAGGCGATCGCGGGCGCGAAGCGGGCGGCGGAGGCGATCATCGCGGCGTTGTCCGTGCAGAGCTCGCGCGCGGGCAGGTGCAGGGTGGCGCCGAGCTCGGCGAGCCGCCGGCGGAGCTCGCCGTTGCAGGCCACCCCGCCGCCCACGGCGAGGCGGTCGAGGCCGGTGTCCTGGAGCGCCTGCGAGCAGCGGTCGAGCAGGCGCTCCACGATCGCCGCCTGGTAGGAGGCGGCGAGGTCGGCTGCTTGGGCGTGGGCCGCGTCGGGGCCGAGCTCCCGGATCGCGTACAGGAGGGCCGTCTTCAGGCCCGCGAAGGAGAAGTCCAGGCCGCGCTCGAACCGCTGGCGGGCCGCGCCCTTGCCGCCGCGCGCGCGCTCGGCGGAGGAGCCCGGGAAGGAGAAGGCGCCGGCATCGCCGTCCCGGGCCAGGCGCTCCAGCGCGGGGCCGCCGGGGTAGCCGAGGCCGAGCATGCGCGCGCCCTTGTCGAAGGCCTCTCCGGCGGCGTCGTCGAGCGTGGTGCCGAGGATGCGAAAGCCCTCCTGGTCGGTGACGTGGGCCAGCAGCGTGTGCCCGCCGCTGGCGATCAGGCACACGAAGGGCGGCTCGAAGGGAGCGGGGACGTCCCGAGGGCCGGAGGCGCGCCCCGCATCGGAGGCGGCCGGGGTGTCGGGACAGGCGAGGAAGTTGGCCGCCACGTGGCCCTGGAGGTGGTCGACGGGGACGAAGGGGAGCTCGCGGGCGCAGGCGATCGCCTTGGCGGCGGAGAGTCCCACGAGCAGGGCCCCCACGAGGCCGGGACCCCGGGTGGCGGCGACGAGCTGTATGTCCGCGAGCGACACCTCGGCCTCGGCAAGCGCCTCGGCGACCACCACGTCGACGATCTCGAGGTGGTGCCGCGAGGCGATCTCCGGCACCACGCCGCCGAAGCGGTCGTGGACGTGCTGGGAGGAGATGACGTTGGCGGCCATGCCGCCATCGGGCCGCAGCACGGCGGCGCAGGTGTCATCGCAGCTGGTCTCGAGCGCGAGGATGCTCACAGGGACCCCACCGGTCCGGGGTTGGGGACGTCCTCGAGCGAGCCCACGAGGGTGGAGGGAGTGCGCCACATCACGAGCGCGTCCTCGCCGTTGTCCTGGTAGTAGCGCCGCCGCACGCCCACCGCGCGAAAGCCCTCCCGTTCGTAGAGGCGGATGGCGACCTCGTTGGTGCGCCGGACCTCGAGCGTGAAGCGCGCCCGCGGGTCCTCCACGCGCTCGTAGAGCTCCGCGAGCAGCGCGGAGGCGACGCCCATGTTCTGGCACGAGATGTCCACCGCGATGTTCATCACGTGCCACACCGTCTCGTAGCGCGAGCAGATCACGTAGCCCACGAGCCGCCGGCCGCGATCGGCGGGCGCCATCGCCGCGAGGCACACACCCGACTGCTTGGAGAGCTCGAGCACGAACATCGCCAGCGACCAGGGCGTCGGAAAGACGGTGCGCTCGATGGCGATCACCTGCGGCAGATCCGTGTAGGAGAGACGGCGGATCTCGATCTCTTCCAGCGGTTCGAAGCCCGAGCGGGTGACGGAGGGGGAGCTCATGCTGGCGCTCCCGCGGCTCCGGCGGCGCTGGCCGCTCCCGCCGCTCCGGCGGCGCGCTCCAGAGCGATCTCGGCGTCGGGCCGGCGCAGGTAGTCGGGGAGGATGTCCGCGAGCGGCCGGGGCTCGGCGTGAAGCGCCAGGGCGCAGATGCGCTCGGCGGCGAGGAGATGCAGGGGGGAGTCATCGGCGGGCACGTGGAGAGCCTCCAGCCCGGCGAGCTCGCCGCGAAAGCGAACCGCGCCGTCGCCCACCGCGAGCCACTCGGCGGGGCCCGGGCGGGGGTCGCGGGCGGACGCCTCCTCGATCACCGACCCCAGCCGCTCGGGCGGCAGGGCACGGGGCGCGGCGAGCTCGCGGAGGGCGTCCAGGCCCTCGTCTGGGCAGTCGTGCACGTAGGCCGCGGCGAAGACCTCCCCGCGGCGGGCGTCCAGGACGGCGAGGATGCCCCGGCCCCGGCCGGGAGCCCGCTCGGCGTCGGGATCGGCGGGCGCGTCCGGGGCGGCGTGGACACTCCCAATCGCGGCCCCCGCGCGCGGGCGCGCACGCGCGCGCGGGGCGTCGATCGGGAGGGCGCCGGCGGCCAGCGCGAGCAGGCTGGAGACGCCGACGATCTCGCACGCGAGCGACTGGGCGAGGCCGCGGCCGGTTGCGAGACCGATGCGCAGGCCGGTGAAGGTGCCGGGGCCGACGCCGACGGCGATGCGGTTGACGTCGGCGAAGCGCAGCTGGGCGCCGGCGAGGAGCTCGGCGGCGAGGGGGAGCAGGCGGGTTGAGTGGCCGGGGCGCTCGTCGGGGGCGGGGTCGTGACGGGCGCTCACGATGGTGCCGTCGGAGAGGCGCAGGGCGACGGCGGTGGCGGGGGTGGAGGTGTCGAGGGCGAGCAGGATCATGCGGGGAGGATCGGGCGGAGAGCTCACGCGGGGAGTTGGATCTCGATGCGGCGCCGGTCGTGGCCCTCGTGGGTGAGGGTGACGCGCAGGCGGGGGCTGGCGAGCTCGGGGGCGTCGGGGTGGGGCCACTCGACGAAGGCGATGCGGCCGGGGCCGAGATAGTCGGCGAGCAGCTCGGGGTCCTCCTGCTGGAGGGCGGGCAGGCGGTAGAGGTCGAGGTGGGAGATGGTGAGGTCGGGGGCGGGGTAGCGATGGCCGATGGCGAAGGTGGGGCTGGTGACGGGGTCGGTGACGCCGAGGGCGCGAGCGGCGCCGCGCACGAGGGTGGTCTTGCCGGAGCCGAGATCGCCGGAGACGAGCACCACGTCGCCGGGGGCCAGTTGGGCGGCGAGCTCGGCGCCGAGGGCCTCCGTCTCGCTGGGATGGGCGGTCTGGACCACGCGTACTGCCACAGCGAGACTCTAGAGCGAAACCTGAAGCCAAAAAGAAACCGGCCCGCGGGAGAGGGACGCGGGCCGGTTGGTACTGCTAGGGAGGATGGAACTGCTTATGGGTACTGCTTGTCCTGCTTAGGAGAGAGGATGGAGACAGCTCTGGTATCGGCGAACAGGGCCGCCTGCTTTAGCCCTCTGGACGCTGTTTTCGCGTGACGGCACGTTTTCCCTGTAAATACGTGCAATTCGGCGCCCAACAAAGGCCTGGACACGGCTGGACACCGGCTGGACGGAGTGGACAGGGGCCCTCGAAACGGGCGGGCGGCCAGGTTGGAGCTCAGAAGAGATCCAGCTGGTCCTGCGGGGAGGGGGAGGCGCCGGAGGGGGTCTCGGGCGCGGAGGCCCGGTTGCCGTCGGCGCCGGGGCTCTCCGTGTCGACCTCGGCGGGCTGGGGGATGTCCGGCTCGGGTGGCCATTCGGGCTGGTCGGGCGGGCCGAGGGCGAGCAGGTCGGGCAGGCGGGAGAAGTCCTCCCGCAGGGTGTCGAGCATGCGGGGGGTGTAGAGGGCGGCGGCGGGATGGAAGATCGGGTAGAGGCGGACGGCGCGGCGGCCGAGGACGACGACCTCGGGCTGGCCGTGGACGCGGGTGATGCCGGCGGGGTCGTCGCGGAGGAGCTTGGTGGCGAAGTTGCCGAGGGTGCAGATGACGTTGGGCTGGATGAGCTCGACCTGGCGGTAGAGGTACTCCTTGCAGTTCTCGAGCTCCGCGGGCAGCGGATCGCGGTTGGCGGGAGGGCGGCACTTGAGGGTGTTGGCGATGAAGACGTCGGCGCGGGCCATGCCGATCTCCAGCAGCAGCTTCTCCAGGAGCTTGCCGGCCTGGCCGACGAAGGGGACGCCCTGTTCGTCCTCGCTGGCGCCGGGGGCCTCGCCGACGAACATCAGGCCGGCGTCGGCGTTGCCGGCACCGAAGACGACCTTCTGGCGAGTGGCGGCGAGCTCGGCGCAGCGCACGCAGGTCTGAGCCTGGGCATAGAGGAGCTTCAGCTGCTCGCGACGATCGGCGGGGGACATCGCGGCGTCTTGCGATGGCATCTGGCGAGATCGTACCTGCGGGCAGCTGCGCAATGATCTTGCGATGGCCGAGGCCCCGAGGATCGCGGTGAGCGCCCCGTTCGCGGCGGTGGTTGCGTCGATCGCGCACGCGCGCGGCGAGGAGGTGGCGGCGGGGAGCGTGGTGGCGGTGCTGGAGGCGATGAAGATGGAGCACGAGATCGTGGCGCAGACGGGTGGGGTGGTGGAGCGAGTCGCGGTGTCGGTCGGGGACGCGGTGGCAGAGGGAGACGTGCTGCTGACCCTGCACGGCAATGGCGCGGCGAGCACGGAGCACGGCGAACGTCCGCGGCCCGGGCAACCGGCCCCCGACCAGCCGGCCACGAGGAAGCACGACCCGGAGGCGCCGCGGGCGGACCTCGAGGCGGTGGTGGAGCGGCACGGGCTGGGGCTCGACGAGGCGCGACCCGAGGCGGTGGCGAAGCGACGCGAGCGGGGCCGGCGGACGGCGCGGGAGAACCTCTCCGAGCTGGTGGACGAGGGGACGTTCGTGGAGTACGGGCCGCTGCTGTTCGCGGCGCAGGAGGGCAGGCGGGCGAAGGAGGAGCTGATCCGGCGAACGCCCGCGGACGGGCTGGTTGGGGGCGTGGGAGACGTTGAAGGCCGCCCCTGTGTGGCGATGTCCTACGACTACACGGTGCTGGCGGGCACGCAGGGGATGCGCAACCACGCCAAGAAGGACCGGCTGTTCGAGCTCGCGGAGCGGCGGCGGCTGCCGGTGGTGCTGTTCGCGGAGGGCGGCGGTGGACGGCCGGGGGACGTGGACATGCCGATCGTGGCGGGGCTGGACTGCCGGGCGTTCGAGCTGTTCGCGCGGCTCAGCGGGCTGGTGCCGCTGGTGGGGATCGCGTCTGGGTACTGCTTCGCGGGCAACGCGGCGCTGCTGGGGTGCTGCGACGTGGTGATCGCCAGCGAGGACGCGAGCATCGGCATGG
>DATJMB010000084.1:0-5876 GCA_035508995.1 Solirubrobacteraceae bacterium
AACAGCTCACAGCCCCGGCGTCCCGGCGAGCGCCGGCGGTCCGGGCCCGCGCGGGTCCTGGGCCGCGCCCTGGGGTGCGTGTACCCGCTCGGCCCGCAGCACGATCACCCGCGCGATCGCGTTCACGAACAGCGTGAGCACGAACAGCACCAGGCCCGCCGCGAACAGCGCCGAGCGGTGCAGCCCCTCGGCCTCGCCGAACTCGTTGGCGATCACCGCCGCGAGGCTGTTGCCCTGGGTGAACAGGTGGGTGGGCATCTGGGTGGCCCCGCCGATCAGGATCGTGACGGCGATCGTCTCCCCGATCGCCCGCCCGAGGCCGAGCATCGCCCCGCCAACGATGCCCCCGCGGCAATAGGGCAGCACCGCCAGGCGGATCATCTCCCAGCGCGTCGCCCCGAGGCCCAGCGCCGCCTCCTTGTGGTCGGCCGGCACCGTGCTCATCACCTCGCGGCTGATCGCGCTCACGATCGGCAGGATCATGATCGCGAGGATCAGCCCCGCGTTGAAGATGTTGGGGATCGTCACCAGGCCTCCGCCCACGAAGGGGATGAACGACAGCCGGTCCGCTATCCACTGCTCGGGGCTCTGCAGCTTGGGCGCCAGGTAGAAGATGCCCCACAGCCCGTACACCACCGAGGGCACCGCCGCCAGCAGCTCGATCAGCACCGTCACCGGCGAGCGCAGCCGCGCCGGGCACAGCTCGGTGGCGTACAGCGCCGTGGCCACCGCCACCGGCACACCGATCAGCAGCGCCAGACCCGACGTGAGCAGGGTGCCGAGCAGCATCGGCAGGGCGCCGAACTGTTCGGCCGAGACGTTCCAGTCCTGGCCGAAGGTGAAGCCCAGCACGCCGAACTTGGCGAACGCCGGCCGCGCTTCGCCCACGAGCCGGAAGAAGAAGTAGACGATCAGCGCCAGGATCGCCGCGGCGAGCGCGGTGAGCCCGTACTTCAGCGCCCGATCCGGAAGCCGCGCGAGCGGCGGGCGCTCGAGGGTCGAGCGCCCGCCTGCTCTGAGGGTGCTGGCCTGCACGCGCCTACGCCAGCGCGATCAGCCCAGCGAGGAGCCGTTGCACTTCAGCTTGGCCACAGCTTCCTTGGACTTCGGCAGGATCGAAGCGGGCAGCTTCGCGTAGTCGGCCTGCGCCAGCACCGACTGACCTTCGCCGAGGCCGTATTGCAGGAACTTCACCACGCCCTTGGCCGCCGATTCTCCGCCCGGCAGCCCCGCCTTGCAGGCGTCTTCGTAGACCACGATGAACGTCTGCGAGGTGATCGGGTAGGCGTTCGTGCCGCTGGGGTTGGACACCTTGATGCCGAGGTTCGCCGGCACCACGATGCCTTCGGCGGCCGCGCTGGTGGATTCCAGGCTCGGCACCACGAAGTTGCCGGCCTTGTTCTTCACCGATGCGTAGGTGAAGTCGTGCTGCAGCGCGTACGCCTGCTCGACATAGCCCACGGCGCCGGCGGTCTGCTGCACCGCGCCCGCCACGCCGGCGTTGCCCTTCGCGCCGGTGCCCGTCGGCCACTGCACGTCCTTGCCTTCGCCCACCTTTTCCTTCCATTCCTGGTCCACCGCCGAGAGGAAGCCGGTGAAGCCGGCGGAGGTCCCCGAGGAGTCCGAGCGGTGGATCACGGTGATGGGAGTGCTCGGCAGCGACACGCCCGGGTTCAGAGCCTTTATCGCGGGATCGTCCCAGGTCTTGATCTTGCCCAGGTAGATGTCCGCGATCGTCGAGCCTTCGAGCTTCAGGCCCGTCTTCACGCCCGGAACGTTGTAGGAGACCGTGATCGCGCCAAGGAACATCGGGATCTGCAGCACCGGCCCATGGCTTTCCAGCGCCTTGAATTCGGCGGGCTTCAGCGGCGGATCGCTCGCGCCGAAGTCGACCGTCTTGGCGCCCAGCGAGGTGACGCCCGCGCCGGAGCCCACGGCCTGGTAGTTGACCGTCAGGCTGCTCGCCAGCGAGGAGCCCCACTGCTGGTAGACGGGCGCCGCGAACGTCGAGCCGGCGCCCGAGATCGTGGTCGGCGACGAGCTCGAGGAGCCCGAGCTGCCGCATGCTCCCAGCCCGAGCGCGAGCGTGGCGACGCCCGCGAGCGCGCCGATCTTCTTATGGATCACTGATCCTCCTCTTGTGGTTGGTCCTGTCGGACGCCTTCAGCGCCTGCGCGAGACCGCCGCAGGCGACGGTCTCCCCGCCGGTGTCCTGGCGTGTGCGCCCAGTCTCCTCAACCGGCGGTGACATCGATGTGAACATCTTGTAAAAGCTCGCTCTCCTCGCTGGGAGCGGAGCCGTCCGGAGATGGCTGTGGCTGGAAGCGATAGCCGAAGCCCGGATGGGTGTGGATGAAGCGCCGGTCCGGCAGCGCCGCCTCCAGCTTGCCTCGCACCTTGCTCACGTACACGTCCACCGAGCGGTCCCCCGGCCGCAGCTCGCCGCCCCAGACCTCGTCGTAGAGCTGCTCCCGGGTGACGATCGCGCCGGCGTGCCGGGCCAGCGCGGCGAGCAGCTCGAACTCCCGCACCGAGAGCATCAGCGCACGGCCGGTGGCCAGCACGAGCCCCTCGCCGAGCCTGATCTCCAGTTCGCCGGCGTAGAGGGTGCCCGCATTTTCGGCCGTTGCCTCCACCGTGGCAAAGCCTCGCCAGCGAGACCTGCGCGGCGGGTTGCAAAGTCGTGATCGAGTCGTGAACAAGTCGTGAAGAACCGGCGCGCGATCGGCTGCCTTTACAGCACGACGCTGAGCACCAGCCGCAACCCCAGCAGCAGCAGGCCGCCCGCGAGCAGGTGCTGGATGCGCCGCCCGCTGACCCGCCGCGACAGCCAGGCGCCGAGCTGGGCGCCGACGATCACCCCCACCGAGAGCTCCGCCGCGCGGCCGAGCCCCGCGCCGCCGTGGAAAGTGCCGGTGAGCACGTGCGTGAGCGTGGCGGCGCCCGCCATGAACGCGAGCACGAAGTGCGACGTCGCGGTGCCCACGTGGGCGGGAAAGCCCAGCACGGTGACCATCAGCGGCACGTGTACCACGCCCCCGCCGATGCCCAGGAAGCTCGAGACGAAGCCCACCCCGACGCTCAGCACCCCGCCCCGGCGCACCCGCGCCCGGTAGCGGTAGACGGTGCCGTCGCTGCTGATAATCGTGCGCGGCGAGCCCACACTCGAGCCTTGGTCGATCGCCCGCGTGCGCCCCGACAGCAGCCAGACTCCGAGCGCCAGCAGCGCAACGCCCATGATCACGTCGAAGGTCGGCCGCGAGATCCTGTCGGCCAGCAGCACCCCCACCACCGAGCCCGGCAGCGAGCAGGCCGCGAACACCAGCCCCGAGCGATAGTCGATGCGCCGCTGGCGCGCGTAGGCCACGGTGCCCGAGCTGGCGTTGAAGAACACCACCACGAGGCTGATCGCGGTGACCAGTTCCGGCGTGCTGCGCGGGTAGACCAGCAGCAGCACCGGCGTGAGGATGAAGCCGCCACCGGCGCCCACCAGCGTGCCGAACACGCCCACGGCGAAGCCCAGCAGGCACAGTAGGAGGGCGGTGGTGGGGGAGAACATGTGCGCACAGGGAGTCGCGGCGGCCCCGCGATCACCATAATCTGCGGGGATGTCAAGACGGCCCCGACACCTTCGCCCGCCGCGCAACGCGAGCACGCCGGAGGCCGGCCGGTGAGCCCCCGCGGCGAGGACGCCACGCTCGCGGGCCTGCTCGAGGACGCCGGCCGCAACGTCGAGCGATCGAGCCGGGTGCTGCGCGAGCTGCTGGCCCAGTTTCCCGAGCACGCCGCGCTCGCGCGAGAGCTCTCCGAGTGCGAGCAGGAGGGCGATCGCATCACCCACGACATCATCCACCGCATGGCCACCAGCCGGCGCCTGCGCGCCCCCTTCGACGCCGGCGACGGCTACGCGCTCGCCACCGCCATCGACGACGTCGTCGACTACGTCGAGCAGGCGGCCGCCCAGCTCGACCTCTACCGCGTGGAAGCGCCGATGGAGCAGGCCGCCGCGTTCGCGGAGGTGCTCGTCGCCGCCGGCGCCGAGATCTCGGGCGCCCTGCGCCAGCTCAACAACGGCGAGGATCTCGGCGCCCACCTGGTGGAGATCCACCGCCTGGAGAACGAGGGCGATCGCCTCCAGCGCGACGCCGTCGCCTCGCTGTTCGCGGGCGGCATCGATCCGATGGTGGTGATCCGCTGGAAGGACATCTTCGAGTCCCTCGAGGCCGCCGTGGACGCCTGCGAGACCGTCGCCCACGTGCTCGAGGGGATCACGCTCAAGCGCGGCGCGGGCTGAGGGCCTCAGCCGAACGTCGTGGGCGGCGCGCTGGCGGTGAGCTTGGCGCCCGCCGGGGAGCCCACGAGGAAGACCTGGAAGGGCAGCGAGGCGCCCGCTTCCAAGCTGGCCAGCACCGCGCGGCCGGCCGCCACCACGCGCGCGCCGCTGCGCGCCGTGACGTAGACGACGAGGTGCTGCTGGGTCACGCTCGAGGCGTTGTGGACGGTGCCCGCCGCTTCGCCGGTGGAGGCTTCGGCGAGGTGCACGCCCGTGACCTCGATGCGCGGTTCGGCGCCGCTCGCCGCCGGCGCTTCGCCCAGCTTCGCGGTGACGCTCGCGGGCGTCTGCCCCGCCGGCAGCTGGTCGTCGACCCACGTCAGCGAGCCGTGTGCGGCCAGCGCGGAGATCTGCGTGAGCGATGCTTCCAGGCCGGCGCCGTTGTTCTGGTAGAGCGTCTGGCCGGCGGCGCCCCTGACGGTGATCGCGATCGGCACCGCCCGCAGCGCCTGACCGGAGTCGTTGACGACCGTGATCGCCGCCGCGGCGCCTTCGGAGCTGTGCGGCACGCTCGCGTCGAGCACCTTGACCTTCGTGCTCTGGTGGGCGATCGAGAGGCCCTTGGCGGCGAGCGTGGGGTGGAGCGCCTTTTCGCGCTTGGCCCGCGCTTCGAGCTGGGCGCTCTCTTCCTGCGTGCTCTCACACCCGCCGAGCGCCATCGCAATCGCCGCGAGGGCCGCCAGCGCGAGCGCCAGGCGCCCGCCCGGTGTGAGTCTCACCCGAACGCTCCGCCGATGTAATCGCGCGTGCGCTGCTGAGCCGGGCGGTCGAAGACCTGCTCGGCCGGCCCGTACTCCACGAGCTCGCCGAGGTGCATGAACGCCACGTGGTCGGCCACGCGGAAGGCCTGCTGCAGGTTGTGGGTGACGATCACGATCGCCACCGACTCCCGCAGCCCCACCACGAGCTCCTCGATCGTCGCCGTGGAGATCGGATCGAGCGCCGAGCAGGGCTCGTCGAGCAGCAGCACCTCGGGCTCGGCCGCCAGCGCGCGGGCGATGCACAGCCGCTGCTGCTGCCCGCCGGAGAGTCGCAGCGCCGAGCGGTCGAGGTCGCCCGCCACCTCCTCGTAGAGGCCCGCCCGGCGCAGCGCGTCCACCACGGCCTGCTCGAGCTCGGCGCCGCGCCGGCGCCGGCGCCCGCGCTTGGGGCTCTCCGCCAGCGAGTAGGCGACGTTGTCGAAGATCGACATCGGGAAGGGGTTGGGCTGCTGGAAGACCATCGAGATGCGCCGGCGCAGGGCGTTGACCTCGAGCGCGTGGATCTCCTCGCCGTCGAGCGTGATCTGACCCGCCCGCGCCGCCCCCGCGGTGATCTCCGTGAGCCGGTTCAGCGAGCGCAGCAGCGTCGTCTTGCCCGACCCCGACGCTCCGATCAGCGCCAGCACCTCGCCCTGGCGCACCGGCAGGCTGACGTCGCGCACCACCCAGTTCTCGCCGTAGGCCAGCCACACCGATTCCACGCGCATCCGCTCGCGCACGGCGCCGACCGGGGGGCGCGCGGCACGCAGGCGCGCCGAGGCCGAGAGGCTCGCCACAGCGGA
>DATJMB010000085.1:0-5837 GCA_035508995.1 Solirubrobacteraceae bacterium
CCCGTGAAGGCGTTCAGCAGCGAGATCACCACCGGCATGTCGGCGCCGCCGATCGGCAGCACCACGGCGTTGCCGAGCAGCGCCGCGAACACGAGCATGCCGATGAACAGCAGTTCCGAGTGCGCTCCCGCCACCAGGTACACGCCCGCCGCCAGCGCCAGCACCAGCAGCACCATGTTCACCGCCTGCTGCGCGGAGCCGAGCGAGATCGGCCGTCCAGGGATGATTTCCTGGAGCTTGCCGAAGGCGATGTTCGAACCCCAGAAGGACACCGAGCCTACGATCGCCGCGAACACCGAGAAGATCGCCACATACGTCGGCACCCCACCCACATGGATGCTCGCGCCCGTCTGCAGCACAACGCCGCTTGGCAGTTCGGTGCCGAGATGGATCGCGTGCGAGCCATAGGTGGAGCCGTAGTGGCGGAACTCCACCCAGGAGATCAACGCCACCGCCCCGCCGCCCACGCCGTTGAACAGCGCCACCATCTGCGGCATCGCCGTCATCTTCACCTGCCGCGCCGCCGGCACGCCGACGGCCACCCCGAGCGCGATCCCGAGCGCGATCAGGCCCCAGTTGCCCTCGTTCGGGATCAGCAATGTGGCGACCACCGCGATCGCCATGCCCACCGCGGCTGTGCGGTTGCCCCGCACCGCCGTCGTCGGTCCCGCGAGGCCGCGCAGGCCCTGGATGAACAGGGCGAAGGCCACGATGTAGAGAACGTAGATGAAGTCTTCGCTCTGCAGGAAGACCGTCGCGGGAATCGTCGCTCTCACGCGCCTGTCCCGCCCTTGCCGTCTCCCTCTCCCCCACCCTTACCGTCCGCCTTCGCCGCGTCCGCATCCTGCGCCTGCTTGGCCTTGGGCTTGGACTTGAACATCTCGAGCATCCGGTCGGTGACGAGAAAGCCGCCCACCACGTTGATCGTCCCGAATGCCACCGCGATCACCAGCAGCGCCTTGCTGAGCCCGTCGAGGCCCGCATAGCCGAGCAGGATGAGGCCGCCGAGCAGCACGATCCCGTGGATCGCGTTGGTGCCCGACATCAATGGCGTGTGCAGCGTGTTGGGCACCTTGGAGATCACCACGAAGCCCACGAACCCGGCCAGCACGAGGATCGCGAGGTTGGTGGTGAGCACGCTGCCGAGGATCACGCCGCCGCCCCCTCGACCGTCGCCTTCGCGCCCGCATGCACGATCTCGCCCGCGCGCACGACGCAGGCGCCGGCCACGATCTCATCGTCGAAGTCGAGCCTCAGCTCGCCTTCCTCGTCCACCAGCAGCTCGAGCAGCGCAAGCACGTTGCGCGCGAACAGCTGCGAGGAGTGCTCCGGCATCCGCGAGGGCAGGTTCAGCGGCGCCAGGATCTTCACATCGTGCTTGACCACCGTCTCCCCCGCCACGCTCAGCTCGCAGTTGCCCCCGGCCTCCCCCGCCATGTCCACGACCAACGATCCGGGCTTCATCCCCCGCACCGCCTCCTCGGTGACGAGCTTCGGCGCCGGCCGACCCGGCACGAGCGCCGTCGTGATCACCACATCGAAGCCCTTGATGGCCTCCGTCAGCGCCTGCTGCTGTGCCGCCCGCTCCTGCTCGGTCAGCTCGCGCGCGTACCCGCCCTCGCCGCTGGCCTCGAGACCCAGATCGAGCCACTGCGCGCCGAGCGACTCGACCTGCTCGGCGACCTCCGGACGGACGTCATAGCCGGTCGTGCGCGCCCCCAGCCGCCTGGCGGTGGCGAGCGCCTGCAGGCCCGCCACGCCCGCGCCGAGCACCAGCACCTTCGCCGGCGGGATCGTGCCCGCGGCGGTCATCAGCATCGGGTAGAAGCGGCCCATGCTGCTCGCCCCGAGCAGCGCCGCCTCATAGCCGGCCACGTTGCTCTGCGAGGAGAGCGCATCCATCGACTGGGCCCGCGAGATACGCGGGATCGCCTCCATCGCGAACGCCGTGGCGCCGGCCTGCGCCAGCGCCGCCGTCGTCCGCGGACTCGTCAGCGGCGCGAGGAAGCCGATCAGGATCGACCCCTGGCCGAGACTCCGCACTTCCTCGGGGTCCGGCGGAGCGATCTTGACGACCACCGCCGAGCGCCACACCTCGCCGGCGTCGTCGGTGACCTCGGCGCCCGCCTGCGCGAAGGCATCGTCGGGCAGCAGCGCGCCGGCGCCGGCGTCGCGCTGCACGAGCACGTCCAGCCCCCGGGCCTTCAGCTTGCCGATGACCTCGGGCACGAGCGCAACTCGCTGCTCGCCCACCGCGGTCTCCTTCGGAACTCCGATCCGCATCTGAGGTGCGAGAACGTATCCGATCCCACGGATGAGCGCCCTTTGGGGCCGGCTGAGGATGTGCGAGACTCGTCGTTTAGCGAGTCGAAAAGGGCCGCGGGCCCGGCTACGGCCGCACGGAGGCGGCCCTTGCCATCAAAGGGCCGGCCGAAGGAAAACCCGAGCTATGACAGTCAACCTGACACGCATCTACACCAAGCTCGGCGACAGCGGCGAGACCCATCTCGGCGACATGAGCCGCGTTTCCAAGCTCCATCCCCGCGTCGTCGCCTACGGCACCGTGGACGAGCTCAACGCCACCATCGGCGTGGCCCTGCTGGCGCCCGGCCTGCCGCAGCGCTTTGCCGAGTGGTTGCGCCGCGTCCAGAACGACCTGCTCGACGTGGGCGCCGACCTGTCGGTGCCGCAGACGCCCGGCGAGCGCTCGCGCCTGCGAGTCGCCGGCGAGTACACGGCGTGGCTGGAGGAGGCCTGCGACGAGGTCAACGCCACCCTGGCGCCGCTGCACTCCTTCGTGATCCCCGGCGGATCGCCGGCCTCCGCCCACCTGCACGTCTGCCGCACCGTCTGCCGGCGGGCCGAGCGCTGCGCGATCGCCGTGGGCGAGGAGGGCAACCCCGAGGTCGTGCGCTACCTCAACCGCCTCTCGGACCTGCTGTTCATCCTCGCCCGCGCCGCCAACGGCGAGCGCGAGGGCGATCGACCCGAGTCACTGTGGGAGCCGGGCGCCCACCACTCCGAGCCCGGACCCGAGCGCGGCTCCGCGGCCTGAGGCCACGCCGCGCCGCTCCCTTCGCCCGCGCGGCCAGCGCCGGTCGGCGCCGCGCAGGGCGGCCACCGCGAGCGCCATCCACAGCGAGGCCAGCAGATAGCCGCCGATCACGTCGCTGGGCATGTGCCAGGCCAGGATCAGCAGCGAGCAGCCCACCGCGAGCGCGAAGGCCGCGCCGAGCACCACCACCAGCGGCCGGCGCGCCGCCGGCGTGACCAGCACCGCGCACAGCGCGAGCGCGAGCGCCGCGCTGGCGTGGCCGCTGGGCCAGGAGGCCGGCCCCACCGTCACCGCGTCCACGTGCGCGTGGGAATGGGCGAGCAGCGGCTTGAGCGCTTCCGCGCTCACGGGCGTGAGCGCCATCACGAGACCGGCCGCCAGCGCCACCCGCGGGCGTCCTCTCAGCAGCGCGACGCCGATTACGATCAGCGCCCACACGAGATACAGCGGCCCGTGCAGCAGCGCGAGCACCCCTTCGGCCAGCGTGCTCGCGTGGGTATGGCTGAGCAGCGTGAAGTCGTGCAGCGCCACCGCGTCTTTGAACCTCCCGCCCGGCACCAGCGCCGCCACCATCCACGTCAACGCGAGGCCGATCAGGCACAGGCCGGCGACACCCAGCGGGCCGCCGGCACGCGGCGCGCTCGCGCGCGCTCGGCGCGCACCGTCTCGCCCCGCGGATCGGAGCCCGCGGGGCGCTGCGCTGGCGGTATGGACACCGGACATCTACCCCGCACGGTAGTGCCGGCGCGTTAACCGCAGCTCAAGCCGGCCGGCTCACCAGACGATCGGAAACGGGCGCCCCGCCAGCGCGAGCATCGCCTGCGCGGTCACCCACACGGGCGTCTGGGCGCTGGTGCGCGAGTAGCGCACGCTGCCTCCGTAGGCGACGAGGCTTTCCAGGTAGCCGACGGGAGAGCGGCTGCCGCGGCGACGGATCCTCGCCGGGTTCCGGCCAGCCGCGATCAGGCCCTGCACGGCCCAGGCGGTGGACTGCGCGTTGGATTCGCCGCCCGGCTGCTGGGGCAGGCCGCCGTCGAGGTTCTGGGCCTGCGCCAGGTAGCCCACCGCCGCGTTCAGCGCCCGCGTGTCGCGGGCTCCCGCCGCCACGAGCGCCTGCAGCACCGCGCCCGTGTCGTCCACGTCGCTGCTCGCGCCGCGCCCGCCGTAGCCGAAGCCGCCGTCGTCGTTCTGCTGTCGCTCGAGCCAACCAGCCGCTTCGCGGATCGGCGGGAAGCTCGGCGAATGGCCGACGGCCCGCAGGGCGAGGATCGCGAACGCGCTCAGGTTGACGAGGTTGCCGAAGGAGTCGTCGCCGGCGCGCGCCCGCAGCACTTCGGCCACCAGGTCGCGCCCCGCGAAGGAGTACGCCGAGACGCCACAGGCCCGCAGGGCGAGGATCGTGCGCTCCACGTCGCCGAGGTCCTGGACCGTGGCGGCCTGTGCGCGCAGCGAGTCGAGCACCGACCGTCCGCCCCGCCGCACGCTCGCCGGGTCGCGTCCGGCGGCCGCGAGGCCCATCGCCGCCCAGGCCGTGTAGAGCTCGCTCGAGCCCTGTCCACGGGTGGCGCCGAAGCCGCCGTCGCTGTTCTGCGCCGAGAGCAGGTAGGACGTCTCCGGACGGACCGAGGCCGCATGCGCACGGGGACCGCGCGTGCCGGTACCGTGAGCCGCGCCGACCGCGTGCGCGGGCAGCGCGTCGCCGAGCACGGCGGCGCCGGCCAGCGCAAGGACCGCCAGCAGCATGAGCGCTCCCGGCGCCGCCTGCTCCCAGGTCACCGTCATCCGGGCGCGCGTGCGCGCCAGCAGGCGCGCGAGCTCCGGGCCGAAGGCGAGCGCGAACAGGAACGTGGCGATCGTGTCGGTCACGTCGAAGGGCAGTCCCGCGCCGGCCACGAGCAGGAACGCCGCCGGCGTGTGGCTGGCGCCGAGCGTCCAGGTGTAGAGGTTCATGATCTCCTTCGCCCCCAGCGCCGCCAGCGCGCAGGCGCACGCCAGCGGAACCCGCCCCAGCCGCCGCCCGCTGAGCCCGCCGAGCGCCGCCCCGGCGAGCCCCACGAGCCCCCAGGCAGCCATCTGCCAGGGGGTGTAAGGGCCCTGGCCGAGCATCACGTTGGAGGCGAGCATCCCGATCGCGCCCACCGTGAAGCCGGGCAGCGGCCCGAGCGCGTAGCCGACCACGAAGGCGATCGCGGTGATCGGCTTGACGTCGGGCAGCGCCACGAACATGTCCCGCCCCAGCGCCGCCACCGCCGCGAGCGTCGCCACCACCGCCACCATCCGCGCGGGCGGACGCCGGCGCTCGTAGGCCAGCCAGCCGGCCGCGAGCACGAGCCCCACAATCGCGAAGGACGCCAGCGGCCAGCTCACGCGAGCGCCTCGGAGCGGGGTTCGGCAAGCGTGGCGAGGGCCGCGGCGTCGCGCTGTGCGGCCGCGTCCGGCGCGAGCAGCCTCGCGCCCTGCTCGGGAAGCAGCGCGCCGCCCGCGCCGCCGAGGATGCGAGCGGTCTCGGTGGCGAAGTACCAGCCGCCGGCGAGCAGCTCCGAGGCGGGGCCGTCGGCGATCGCCCGGCCGTCGGCGAGCAGGATCGCCCGCTGCGCGAAGGAGGCCGCGAACTCGGGGTCGTGGGTGGCGACGATCACGGCCTGCCCCTCCTCGGCGCGCCGGCGAAGCTCGCCGGCGAGCTCGTCCTTGGCCTCCCGGTCCATCCCCCGCGTGGGCTCGTCGAGCGCGAGCACGGCGGCGGGCGTGGCGCCGCCCAGCACGATCGCGAGCGCGAGCCGCT
>DATJMB010000086.1:0-3468 GCA_035508995.1 Solirubrobacteraceae bacterium
GCGCTCGGCGCCGAGCGCGTCCGCCGCGAGGCAGGCCACGAGGGCGGAGTCGATGCCGCCGGAGAGTCCGAGCACCACCCCGGCGAAGCCGTTCTTCTGCACGTAGTCCCGCAGGCCGAGCTCCAACGCGCCGTACACCTCGGCCTGCACGGGAGCAATGGGCCGGTGTAGGGCGGGGTCTGGGGGAGTGGGGGAGGGGGCGTCCGGGCCGCTCGCGGGAGCGGCGGGCGTGGCGCCGGCGCCACCGGCAGGGGCGGGGGACGGGGCGCGAGCCGGGGGGCGGGCGCGGTCGAGGTCGAGGTCGAGCACGAGCAGGTCCTCCTCGAACTGGCGGGCGCGGGCGATGGTGTTGCCGTGGGGGTCCAGCACGAAGGAGTGGCCGTCGAAGACGAGCTCGTCCTGGCCGCCCACGAGGGCGCAGAAGGCCACGTGGGCGTGGCATTCGCGGGCGCGGCCGGCGAAGAGGCGTTCCCGTTCGGCGCCCTTGGCGGCGTGGTAGGGGGAGGCGGAGATGTTGACGATCAAACGGGCGCCCGCGGCGGCCTCCTCGGTGGCGGGAGGGCCCGGCTGCCACAGGTCCTCGCACACGGTGAGCCCCACGGGCTCGCCGTCCACGGCGATCGTCGCGGAGCGCTCGCCGGCGGCGAAGTAGCGGCGCTCGTCGAAGACGCCGTAGTTGGGCAGGTGGACCTTGCGGTAGACGTGCTCCAAAGAGCCCTCGGCGAGGACGGCGGCGGCGTTGTACACGCGGCCTTCGTGGAGCTCCGGGAAGCCCACGATCGCGCGGGCGCCGGAGAGCTCGCCGGCGAGCTGCTCGAGGGCGGTGCGGGCGTCGGCGAGGAAGTGCTCGCGCAGCAGGAGGTCCTCGGGCGGATAGCCGGTGAGGGCGAGCTCGGGGAACAGCACCAGCTCCGCCCCCTGCCGGCGGGCGGCGTGAAAGCCGTCGAGGATGCGGGCGCGATTGCCGGGGATGTCCCCGACGGTGGCGTTCATCTGGCAGAGAGCCAAGCGCATGGGGGGAAGAATGTAGCCGCCACGGGGCGGCCGGGGAGACGGTGGGCGGGAGCGGTCAGCCGCGGGCGGCGGGCTTGCGGGCGGTGCGTTTGGCGGTGGCGGTCTTGCGGGCGGGACGCCCGTTGGCGGCGGCTTTGGCGGCGGCGGAGGCAGCTTTGGCGGCGCGGGGCGTGGCCCTGGCGCGCTTGGCGGGCAGGCCGGCGGCGCGGGAGAGGGAGGCGATGGCGCGGCGCAGAGAGGTGGCGATGGCGTGGATCTCCGGGAGGGCGTCGTAGTCGCCCAGGAGGCCGAAGCCGAGGTGGCCGTCGTAGCTCATCACCGCGATGCCCAGCGCCTGGCGGCGGGCGAGGGGCACGACGGGATACAGGCCGGACAGGCGCCGGCCCAGCAGGTAGAGCGGGAACTGGGGTCCGGGGACGTTGGTGACGACGAGGTTGAAGAAGCGCTGGCGGGCCTGCAGGCGGGCGGCCTGGCTGAGGATCGTGGGCGGGGCGAAGCCGGCGAGGTTGGTGAGCACCTGGGCCCCCACCGCCTGGCCGGAGTCCTTGAGGTCCTCCATCGCCACCCGGATCTGGGCGAGGGTCTCGGCGGCGTTGTGCCCGCCCACCGGCAGCGGCGCCCACATCGCGGCCACCTGGTTGCCCAGGGCGCCGCGCTCGGAGTCCGCCCGCACAGAAACCGGCACCATCGCCTTCAGCACCAGGCCGTCGGTGTCGAGGCCCTGCGCGCGCAGGTAGCCGCCCAGGGCGAGGCTCACGGCCGCGAGGACCACGTCGTTGAGGGTGCCGCCGAGGGAGTCCTTGATGGCCTTGAAGCGGGCCAGCTCGGCGTCCACCCACGTGTAGCGGCGGTGGGTGCCGATGTCCACGTTGAAGGGGCTCGTGGGGGCGGGGGAGCTGAGGCCCACGAGCGTCGTGGCGCTGACGCTGGTGAGACCCTCACGCACCTGCCGTACGGCCCGCCGCGGCGCTCGCAGCAGGGCGCGGCCGCCGCGCAGCATCTCGGTGGGCGCGGTGGAGCGCTCCAGCAGCGCCTCCCCGAGCAGCTTCGCCTTGCCCGGCAGCGGCCGCGCGGCCCAGGGGGCGGCGGGAGCGGACACGCCGGCGGGTTCGGGAGAGGTGTCGAACAGCACCGTGGTGATGTCCACGCCGGAGATGCCGTCCACGAGCGCGTGGTGGGTCTTGGCGATGAGCGCGAAGCGGTTGCCGGTCATCTTCTGCACCAGCCAGATTTCCCACAGCGGCTTGGAGCGATCCAGGCGCTGGGAGAACAGCCGCCCGGCGAGCCGCTCGAGGGCCTGCTCGTCGGCGGGCCGCGGCAGGGCCGTGTGGCGGATGTGGTAGCGGGGGTTGAAGTAGGGGTCGTCGGTCCACACCGGCCGGCCCTGGCCGAAGGGCACGTGGGCGAGGCGCTGACGGTAGCGGGGCACCAGGTGCAGGCGTCCGAGGACGTGGTCCACGAGCTCCTGGGGTGTGGGGGCGAGACCTTCGAAGATCATCACCGAGGCCACGTGCATGTGGGCCGTGGAGTTGTCCTCCAGGTGCAGGAACGTGGAGTCCAGGGCGGTGAGCCGATCGGGGTTGGTCACGAAGGGATTGTCGCGGTTTGCACACCCCGCGTCAACGGCCGCCGGCGGGGCGATGGGCGGCGGGCGCCGATCGCGGATCTCGGACGGCCGGTGGGCGGATCTCGGGGCGCCGAGGCGTGGATCTCGAGCCGGCGACGAGGCGATGTGGCGGTCGTCACCAATCACAGATCGGCCGATCGATGTGTGCGCCAACGCACAGATAGGCCGCTCGGGGCGCGGTTAGCGTGATCTTCGACACGAATCGCCGAGTCGCCTCCTTGGATGGGGGCGAGCGGGGGAACCACTGCCGGACGGCCGCATGACTGGGCCGACCGGACGGGGCGAATCGGCCGCTGCTGTGGCCGTAACGCCCGGACTGAGCGTGCTCGATGCACGTGCTCAGGCCGGCTGTGAGCCCGACAGCTAACCCCGTAGGCGCCGACAAGGAGGTTCTCGCCTCGATGTACGTCCCCGCGACGCATGCTCAGACGCCCCTGGCCGCTCCGCCGGTGGCGCTGGTGGAAATGGCCGGCGGCACGCCGTTCGCCGAAACAGCTCGACGGCCCGGCGCGGGCACCGGCCCGGGCCTCGGCGCGGGCACCGGCCCGGGCGCCGGCGTGGGCGTCGGCGCCGGCGAAGCGGACGCCAGCGGGCGGGCGAGCCTGAAGCTCGGGCGCGCCCAGCTGAACGTGCTGGCCGGCCGCCAGGGGTCCGTCACGGGGGCCCTCGAGCCCTCGCTGGCCGGTCAGGTGGTGGTGCTGCAGACGCTCACCGGCCACGGCTGGCAGCCGATCGCCCGGGCACGCACGGGGGCTGGGGGCCGCTTTCGGGTGCGCTTTCGCAGGTCGCTGCCCGGCAGCCACGTCGTGCGGCTGCGCTTCGCCGGC
>DATJMB010000087.1:0-4430 GCA_035508995.1 Solirubrobacteraceae bacterium
GCCTCGACGTGAAGATCCTGCTGCTCACCGTCGTGGCCCTCTTCCGCCAGGCCAGCTGAGCGGCGCGCGCGCCGCGCCCCGCCGACCGCCGGCACACGCTCCTGCCGGTGGCGCCATCGGGGTCCGGCGCGCCGGGGGTCGCTCAGATGGACGCCTGAGAGTCCGCTCCCGGGCCTGCCCACAGCTGGTAGACCCGCACCCGCATGCTCGTCCCCAGCACCCGCGGAATCGCCAGCGTGTAGTCGTTGAAGCGGTTCAGCGTGAACGTGGCCCGGTAGCGCAGGCTTCCGTTCACGAACGCCTCCAGCTGGATGTAGTCGCCCACCGGTCCCGAGCCGCTCGCCACCACCCCTCCGTGCGCCCGCCGCAGGCGCACCGTGGTCCGCGGCGGGCGGCCCGACAGCGGTGCCGCGAGCACGCTCGCGAGCGCTCCGTAGGCGGGCTTGCGAGCGCCCCGCGCGGTGAGCACGCCGAAGTCCGACCCGTCGGTGTCCTGCAGCTGGAAGCTCAGCACCGCCGCCACGTAGCCCGTGCGGGCGAGCGAGCGAAAGATGTCGCCGAGGTTCGCCGCCTGCACCTGGGGCGTAACGCAGGGCTGTTCGTCCTGGCTGCGCGAGAGCGGCTTGCAGGTCGTCCAGCCGAACTCGTCCAGCCACAGCGGCTTGGTGTCGCCGTTGGCCACCTGCACCTGGCGGAACTGCCGCAGCGAGGCCAGCGTGAGGCTGTAGAAGTGCACCGCCAGGCCGTCGTAGTAGCCCTTGATGCCGGCGGCATAGAGCGCCTTCAGGAAGACCCCGTTGTAGCCCACCAGCGAGCCCGCGATCACCGTCACGTTGGGGTTCGCCTGCTTGATCGCCGGATAGGCCGCCCGCAGCAGCGTGGCGTAGCGCTGCGCCTTGTTGGGGCCCGCGAAGTACAGCTGGTTGGCCTGGTCGGGCTCGTTCCAGATCTCCAGCGCCGCCAGCCGCGTGCCGTAGCGCGCCGCCAGCATCGCCACGAAGGCGGCGTAGTCGCTTGCGTTCTGGGGCGGCCAGGCGCTCGCCTGGGTGCGGCGCTGCGTCGAGCACTTGGCCAGCACCGCCGCCGGCGCCGAGGAGGCCCAGCAGGGGGAGCCGTCGACCGTGAGGATCACGCGGATACCCGCAGCGCTCGCGTCGCTCATCAGCCGGTCGGTCATCGCCAGCGCCCCCGGGTCGAGCGTTCCCGCGGCCCGCGGCTCCAGGTAGGCCCAGTTCAGCGACGCCCGCACCACCTTCGCGTGCAGCGCCTGCGCCTGGTCGATCGCTCGGTCGATTTCGCCCGTGCGCACGCCCACGTCGATCCCCAGCACGTTCACGCCTCCCAGCGGCGCGGCCGACGCGCTCGCGGTGCCCGCCCCGAGCAGGGCGAAGCCGCCCAGGCCGCAGAGCGCCATCGTCAGGGCGAGCAGAATCGTGCGCAGGCGTCCTGCCCGCTGGGAGAGGCGTCCGGCCATCTCCACAAGATAGTCGTGCCCCCAGCGGCAGGCGCCGGCTGGGATTGCCGTTGCAGGCCCCGGCGGCCGGCTTGCGCCCCAGCCCTCCCGGGGCGTAGGCTGTGGGCGCCGTGTCGCCGACATGGATCTGGATGCAGATCGCGATAGTCGTCTTCGTGGTGATCGGAATGATCATCGCGATCACCAAGCTGGCCTGAGACCGAGACAGGGGATGCCGATGTTCAAATCGATAGTCGTGGGCACCGACGGCTCCGACACCGCCGCCCAAGCCGTCCGCCAAGCCGTCGAGCTGGCCCGCAGCGTGGGCGCCAAGCTCGAGCTCGTGAGCGCCTATGAGCCGGTCCCCACCCAGCGCCTGCGCTCCGAGCGCCGCGACGCGCCAGAGGACCTGCAGTGGGCCATCAACCCCCGCGAGGACGTCGACTCCACACTCGAGCAGGCCTCCGCCATCGCCCACGAGGCGGGCGTCGCGGTGGAGACCTTCGCCCGCCAGGGCGATCCCGCCGACGCCATCCTCGACGTCGCCGAGGAGAGCGCCGCGGACCTGATCGTGGTCGGCAACAAGGGCATGACCGGCGCCAAGCGCTTCCTGCTGGGCTCCGTCCCCAACAAGGTCTCCCACCACGCTCCCTGCTCGGTCCTGATCATCAGGACCACCTAGCGCACGCCTAGCTCGCCCTTTCGGCGCCCTCCTGCGCTCGCTCCGCCGCGAGCGCCGGCTCGAGCTCCGCGCTCAACCCCGCGATCGTCGGCCGCAGCGTCCACGGCAGCGTCCGCCACAGCAGCTCCGCCCGTCTGCCCACCGGCACCACCGCGTCGGTGGTGCGCATCTGGGTCTCCATCTCCAGTGCTCTGATCGTGCTCAGCGGTCCCAGGCGCGCCAGCGTCCGCACGGGCACCCGATCGCCGGCCGAGCCGTCCGCAACGCCGCCGCTGCTGAGCAGCGCCACGTCGAGTCCCTGTGCCCGCAGGCCCGCCAGCCAGTCGCTCGCCCGCTGTGCGTTGCGCCGATCGGCCAGCGCCACCACCTTCACCGGGCCGGCCGGCCGTCGTCCGAAGTGCGCCGCCCGCTCGCCTCCCGTGGTGGCTCGCGCGACCGGCTCCCGCCCGTGCCGAGCCAGCGCCAGCGCCCACACGAGCCCGTCCGAGCCGGCGTCGAGCGTCAGCTTGAGCATGCCCCGCCAGCCGTCCCGCCAGCCGCCGTCGATCGCCGTCCGGTACACGAGCTTCGCCACCGGCCGCAGCACGATGCCCGTGACCGCCGCCCGCGGCGAGGGCCTTGCCACGTGCCGGCTCTCCAGGCGCGCGTAGCGCCAGGTGTCCGCCAGCGCCTCCGCCAGCGTGGCCGCCAGCTCGTGCTCCAGATCCCCCGCCAGCACCGCCGGTCGCTCTCGCGGTTCGATCCCCTCGTGCACCTCCCGCACGTCGTCGTGCCGGTAGGAGTCGCGCCGGAACAGCCGCGAGCGATACGCCGGGTACTTCGCCGAGGGCCCCAGCATGCCCCCGAGGAAGCGGTTTCGCAACGGGCACACGGTGATCGCCGCCTCTCCCGGCGCCGCCAGGAAGGCCTCGATGCTGGCCCGCAGCAGCGGCGAGACCCGCTCGTCGGCGTCGATCTCGAGCGCCCACTCCCCGCTGGCCGCGTCCAGCGCCACGTTGCGCTGGCGCGCGTAGCCCGGCCACGGGTTCTCGATCACCTTCGCCCCCGCCGCCCGGGCGATCGCCACCGTGGCGTCCCGCGAGCCCCCGTCCACCACCACGATCTCGTCGCAGAAGGCCACGCTTTGCAGCGCCCCCGGCAGGCGCTCCTGCTCGTCCTGGACGATCAGGCAGGCCGAGATCCGCTCGCCGGGCACCCCGCGGATAGTATGACCACGCGTGCCCCGCGGTCGGATCGTCTCAATCCAAACGACCAACGAGCGCGGCGGCGCCGAGTACGCGAACGTCGACCTCCTCGACGCCCTCGCCGCCCGTGGTCACGACCTCGTGCTGCTCACCAACGTGCCGGATCTCGCCGCCGGCACCCGCGTGCCCGTGCGCGAGGTGGACCTCGGCCCCAAGCTCGCACGCCGCACCAGCGTCCGTGTGGCGCTCTCCGCCCCCCGCACGCTGCTGGCGCTGGTGCGCGCCCTGCGCTCCGAGCGGCCGGTGCACGCCCTCTTCCTGCACTTCAAGAAGGAGCAGCTGCTGTGCTCCCTGCTGCCCCGCCGCCTCACCGGTGAGATCGTGTGGGCCGAGTGGGGTCCGGTGCCGCCGGCCATGCGCCGTGGCCCCGCCCGCCTGCTCTACGCCCTCGCCGCCCGCCGCGCCGGCGCGATCCTCGCGATCTCCCGCGGCACCCGCCTGACGGTGATCGACGCCGGCGTGGACCCCGCCAAGGTGCAGGTGGTCCCCAACCTCGTCGACGTCGACGCCGTCAAGCCCGACCCCGACGCCCGCGCCCGCCTGCGCGAGCAGTGGGGAGCGGGGACGGAAACACTCGTGGTGGGTTGCATCTCACGCTTTCAGCGCCGCAAGCGCAACGACGTGCCGATCGACGCCATGGCTCACCTCGACGGCGACGTCCTGCTCGTGCTCGCCGGCGAGGGCGAGCAGGAGGCGGCCCTGCGCGAGCGCGCCGCCCCCTACGGCGAGCGCGTCCGCTTCGCCCCCAATGTCCGCGGCCACGTCGAGGAGTTCCTCTCCGCCTGCGACGTGCTCGTCTTCGCCCCCAGCCCCACCGAGGGCGAGCCCCGCGTGATCGTGATGTCCCAGCTCGTCGGCGTGCCCGTGGTCGCGACCGATCCCGAGGGCGCCATCGGACTGATCCCCCCGGAAGGCGGCACCATCGTCTCTCCCTCCCACGATCCCCGCGCCCTGGCCCACGTGCTCGCTGCCTACCGCGACGACCGGCCCCGATGCCGCCGCGAGGGCGAGATCGCCCGGCGGGCGACCCTCGCCAGCCACGCCCCCGAGC
>DATJMB010000088.1:0-7590 GCA_035508995.1 Solirubrobacteraceae bacterium
CGCCCCACCTCGGGCACCGTGCGCCTGGCGGGCGAGGAGCTGACAAGCCTCGACGACGGGGCGCTGACGAACCTGCGGCGGGACCGGGTGGGCTTCATCTTCCAGACCTTCAACCTGCTGCCGGTGCTGAACGCGCAAGAGAACATCCTGCTGCCGCTGTCGATCGCGGGCCGGGAGGTGGACAGGGGCTGGTTCGAGCAGCTGATCGAGACGGTGGGCATCGGCGACCGTCTCGACCACCGCCCTGCGGAGCTCTCGGGCGGGCAGCAGCAGCGGGTGGCGGTGGCGCGGGCGCTGGTGTCGCGGCCGGCGGTGGTGTTCGCGGACGAGCCCTCGGGGAACCTGGACTCGAAATCCTCGGGGGACGTGCTGGCGCTGCTGCGCCACGCGGTGGACGACTTCGGGCAGACGGTGGTGATGGTCACGCACGACGCCCACGCGGCCTCCTTCGCCGACCGGCTGCTGCTGCTGGCGGACGGGCGGATCGCCCACGACGGGGAGGCGGCGAGCGCCGAGCAGGCGCTTGACCTGATGAAGGCGATCGGCTGATGGGCAAGCTGCTCCTGCGGGGCTTTGCCCAGCGCAAGGTCCGGGCGCTGCTGACGGGGGTGGCGATCGCGCTGGGGGTGGCGCTGATGGCGGGCACGTACATCCTCACGGACACCATCAACGGGGCGTTCGCGGAAGTGTTCAGCGCCTCCTACCACAACAAGGCGGTGGTGGTGACGCCCAAGGAAACGCTCGGCCGGCGGGTGGCCGCGGAAACGTCGCCGCTGAACGAAGCGATGCTCGCGCGGGTGCGTGCGGTGCCGGGCGTGGCGGCGGCCTCGGGCGGGATCTCGAGCCGGGCGACGCTGCTCAACACGCGCGGAGAACGGCTCACGAGCGGGCACGCGCCGTCGCTGATCGGGGCGGAGCAGCCGGCGCGCTTCGAGTCCTTCACCGCCGCCCAGGGCCATCTGCCGCGGGCGGCGGGCGAGGTGGCGATCGACCAGGCCACGGCCCAGCGGGAGCACCTGAAGCTGGGCGCCCAGATCGTGATCGCGGGGCGGGCGCCGGCGCGGCGGTACACGCTCGCGGGCATCGCCAAGTTCGCCGGCAGCGAATCGTTCGGGGGCACGAGCATCGCGATCCTGACGCTGGCGCAGGCGCAGTACGTGGCGAGCAAACCGGGCGGGTTCGACTCGCTCAACGTGGCGGCGCGCGCCGGGGTGTCGCCGCAAGAGCTCGCCGCGCGGGTACGGGCGGCGCTGCCGTCCACGGTGACTGTGCGGACGGGCGCCCAGGAAGCGGCCAACCAGACGCAGAACCTCGAAGAAGAGCTCGGCTTCCTGCGCACGTTCCTGCTGATCTTCGCCTATGTGGCGCTCGTGGTGGGGGCGTTCATCATCTTCAACACCTTCTCCATCACGGTGGCGCAGCGCACGCGGGAGTTCGGCCTGCTGCGCACGCTGGGGGCCTCGCGGGGGCAGATCATGCGCTCTGTCGTGCAGGAAGGCCTGCTGCTGGGCGTGTGCGGGGCGGCGCTCGGGCTGCTCGGGGGCATCCTGCTGGCGCCGGCGCTGGATGAGCTGTTCAAGGCCTTCGGAGCGGACCTGCCGGACAACGGCACGGTGCTGCAGGCGCGCACGGTGATCGTGTCGATGGGGGTGGGCATCGTGGTGACGGTGCTCGCGGGCCTGTTCCCGGCCCTGCGCGCCACGCGGGTGCCGCCGCTGGCGGCGATGCGGGAGGGGGTGCGGATCCCGCCGCGGCCGCTGCCCTCCAAGCGCACGCTGGTCGTGCGCAGCCTGCTCACGCTGGTGGTGGTGCTGGCGATCTCCACGGCGTCCAAGGGGCTCGGCGTGGTGCTGCTGATCGGTCTCGCGCTGCGGGTGGCGAGGTTGAGCTACCGCCTGCGCCACCATGGCCAGCCGCGGCGCCACCGGGTGGTGCCGGCGCTGGCGGCGGCGATCGGCTGGCTGGTGAGCTGGCGGGGCATCACGGGGCGCCTTGCGCGGGAGAACGCCACGCGCCAGCCCGGGCGCACGCTCGTGACGGCGCTGGCGCTCACGGTGGGGTTGGGGCTGGTGGCGTTCATCTCGATCCTCGCGGCGGGCACGAACGCGACGATCGAACAGGCGGTGGCGCGGTCCTTCGCCGGCAACCTGATCGTGCAGAACTCGCAGAGCGGGGGGGCGGCGCTGGGCATCCCGCCGGAGGTGGCGCCGGCGCTGCGGCGGGTGCCGGGGGTGGGCACGGTGACGGCGATCGCCTTCACCCAGGGCCGGGTGCGGGACCTGGCCAAGCCCGGCGCGCCGGTGATCGAAGAAAAGAGCCCCCTGACGGCGATCGAACCGGTGTCCTTCGGGCGGATGTACAAGATCGAATGGGAACAGGGCTCGTCCGCCACGCTGGCGGCGCTCGGGCGGACGGGCACGATCCTGACGAAGAAGTTCGCCAAGGCCCACCACCTGCAGGTGGGCCAGCGCCTGGCGGTGCTCACGCCCACGAGCCGGGTGGTGACGCTCACGGTGGTGGGGATCGTCAAGGAAGAAGTGATCGGGCTGCTCTCCAACCTCACGATCTCGCGGGCGCTGGCGAGCACGGCCTTCGGGCAGCGCGAAGACGGGGTGGACTTCATCGCCTACGCGCCGGGCGCGAGCGAAGCGCGGACGCGGGCGGGCATCGACGGGCTGCTGCGCGCGAGCTTCCCCCAGGCGCACTCCCAGACGGCCGCCGAATACACCACCGAACAGCGCAAGAAAGTCAACCAGTTCCTGCTGCTCGTATACGTGTTGCTGGCGCTGTCGGTGCTGGTGTCGCTGTTCGGGATCGTGAACACGCTGATCCTCTCGATCTACGAGCGCACGCGCGAGCTGGGGATGCTGCGGGCGATCGGCGCCTCCCGCGCCCAGATCCGCCAGCTGATCCGCTACGAGTCGCTGATCACGGCCCTGATCGGCGGCATCCTCGGCCTCGTGGTGGGGCTCGTGGGCGCGATCCTCGTCACCACCCTCGCCCTCTCGGGCTCCGGCTACGTGCTCTCCATCCCCATTCCCACCCTGATCGTGCTGCTGATCCTCGCCGCCATCGCCGGCCTGCTCGCCGCCCAGCTGCCCGCCCGGCGGGCCGCCCGCCTGGACATGCTGGAGGCGCTGGCGACGGAGTAGGGCGGATAAGCTGGCAGCGCCATGGCCACGAGCCCGACCGCAACCCCCGCAGATCCCGAGCTCGAGCGGACGGCATGGGATCTCGAGCGGCTCGTGGAAGGGGAGGGCTTGGAAGGCGTCGAGCGGCGGCTGGCGGAGGCGCTCACGCGCGCGCAGGCGTTCGCGGAGCGGTACGCCGGCAAGCTGGGGGAGCTCGACCGGGCGGGTCTCGCGGCGGCGATGGAGGAGCTCGCGGCGATCCAGGACCTGGCGGGACGGGCGGGCGCGTACGCGGGCCTGGGCTTCTCCACCGACACGGCCAACCCGGAGCGGGGGGCGCTGATGCAGCGGGCGCAGGAGCAGGGCACGCGGATCGAGACCACGCTGCTGTTCTTCGAGCTCGAGTGGGCGGCGCTGGAGGAGGAGCGGGTGGCGGAGCTGCTGGCGCCGGACGGGCCGGAGGGCGAGCGGCTGGCGTTCTGCCGCCACTACCTGCGCAGCGCGCGGCGCTACCGCGAGCACCTGCTGTCCGAGCCCGAGGAGCGGATCCTCGCCGAGAAGGCCCTCACGGGGTCCTCCGCGTGGGCGCGGCTGTTCGAAGAGCTAACCTCGGCGATCGGGGTGGAGCTGGCGGACACGGAGGAGCCGGTGCAGCTCGACGTGGCGCTGAGCCGTCTCGTGCTCCCCGACCGGGAGGTTCGCCGCCAGAGCGCGGAGGCGATCACGGCGGCGCTGGCGCCGGGGCTGCGCACGCGGGCATACCTGTTCAACACGCTGCTCGCCGACAAGGCCACCGACGATCGGCTGCGCCGCTATCCGCACTGGCTGGCCTTTCGGAACCTCGCCAACGAAGCCAGCGACGAGTCTGTGCGGGCGCTCGTGGAGGCCGTACGGGGGCGCTATGGGATCGCCCGGCGTTGGTACACGCTCAAAGCGCAGCTGATGGGCGTGGAGCGGATCGCCGACTACGACCGCAGCGCGCCGGTGACAGACGACGAGGTCACCTACACCTTCACGCAGGCTCGGGAGATCGTGCTGGACTGCTACCGGGCCTTCTCGCCCGAGCTGGGGCGGCTGGCGGGGGAGTTCTTCGACGGTCGCTACATCGACGCCCCCCTGCGGCCCGGCAAGCGGGGCGGCGCCTTCTGCTCGCCGGCGGTGCCCTCCGTGCACCCCTACGTGCTGCTGAACTACACCTCCCGGCGTCGCGACGTGCTCACGCTCGCCCACGAGCTCGGCCACGGCGTGCACTTCGCGCTGGCCGCCCGCCAGGGCATCTTCCACCAGAGCACTCCCCTCACGCTCGCCGAGACCGCCTCGGTGTTCGCCGAGACGATCGTCTTCGGACGGCTGCTCGCGGAGGACTCCACGCCCGCCACCCGCCTGGCGCTGCTGGCGGAGAACCTGCAGGACTCGATCGCCACCGTCTTTCGCCAGGTGGCCATGAACCGCTTCGAGGACCTCGTCCACACCGCCCGCCGCGAGCAGGGGGAGCTCTCGGTGGAGCGCTTCAACGAGCTCTGGAGCGAGAGCCAGGCCGAGCTGTTCGGCGACTCCGTGGAGATCACCGACGGCTACTGCTCGTGGTGGTCCTACATCCCCCACTTCATCGGCGCTCCCGGCTACGTCTACGCCTACGCCTACGGCCAGCTGCTGGCCCTGTCCGTCTATGAGCGCTACGAGCAGCAGGGCCCGGACTTCGTGCCCCAGTACCTCGAGCTGCTCGCCGCCGGCGGCTCCCGCTCGCCCGAGGCCCTGGGCGAGATCGTCGGCATCGATCTCTCCGACCCCGGCTTCTGGGACGCCGGCCTGGATCTGGTGGAGCGCCAGCTGCGCGAAGCCGAAGCGGCGGCGCAGGCGTCGTTGGCTCTCTGAGCTGTCCGTCGGCTGAGGGCCGTATCAGCTCACCCGCGCGACGATCAGCAGCGGCAGCGTTGGCACGCGGCTGCCGCCGATCGGCTCGGATGTGACCATCACTTCTCGAACGCCGCGGACGCCGCCCGGCACGCCGACGCTTGCGGCGCCGTCTGCGTCGACGGTGAACAGCGCGTCAGTTGGCAGCGGGCGTGCGGAGGCCGAGCGTTTGATCCACATCTCGTACACGCGGCCGGGCGCCGTCCGCGGCATGCCGGCGATGTTCAGCTGTGCCTGACGGCCGTCGATGCTGAGCGACGCGCTGGCGCGCGCCGGCAGAACCTGCGCGCGGACCACGCGCGTGGTCGCCGAGCCTCCCGAGCCCGAGACGAGCGCCACGACGGCGAGCACGACCGCGGCCGCGGCGAGCGCCGCCACGAGCGTCTGTCGCCCGTGCAGCCACGAAGCCGCGCGTCTGCGCCACTCCGCGGGCTCCCGGCGGGCCTCGCGCGCCGTACGTCTGCGCGCGTCCTCGCGAACGCTCGCCATCAGACGCCGCTTGAGCTGCGGTGGCGCGCTCAGCTGAGGAACGGCGGAGGGGAGCGCGGAGGCGACGACCTGCAGCGCGTCCACCTCCTCGCGGCACACCGAGCAGGACTCCAGATGGGTCTGGAACGCGCGGTGCTCCTCGTCGCTGAGCGCGCCGAGCACGTATGGCGCGGCGTTGCCGGCACAGGCGTGTCCGTCCTCGATGTGGGGCTCGTCAATGCTCATCGCACGACCTCCGTTGGATCTCCGAGCGCCATGCGGATCTTCGCCAGGCCAAGGCGCATGCGCCCCTTCACGGTTCCTATCGGGGCTTTCAGCATCGAGGCGATCTCCGTGTGCGTGAAGCCGCCGAAGTACGCGAGCTCGATCACCCTGCTCTGCTCGTCGGGGAGCTGCTCGATGGCGTCGCGGACCTCGCGCGCCTCGTCGCGGCGGGCGAACTCCAAGTCGGTTCGCTCGGGTGCGACCAGACGCTCCTCGAAGCCCTCGTCGTCCACCCGCCCGCGCTCGCGCACCGTGCGCCGGCGCAGCGCGTCGACGGCGCGGTTGTGGACGATGCCGAGCACCCACGTGCGCACGCTGCCGCGTCCGCGGTCATAGCGCGCCTGGCTGCGCCAGAGCGAGAGGAACGCCTCTTGCACGATGTCCTCCGCCAACGGTCGCTGGCCGCACATGCGGTACGCCAGCGAGAACGACGCGTCCGCATGGCGATCGTAGATCACCTCGAACGCCGCCGCCTGACCGCGGTAGATGAGCTGCATGAGCTCCTCGTCGGCGAGCACGCTCAGGCCGCTTGCGGAGAGCTCAGCGCCGGAACGCAGCGGTCTGCGGATCGATTTCACGCGAGCACCGTGGACATCGCTAAGCGCGCGCCGCGCGCCGCGACTCCCGGTGGAAGCGTAGCGAGGCGAGCGAGCTCTTGGTCGCCGCCGACGCGCCACTGCCGGGGCGCTCGAGCGCACGCACGACGACCGCCAACTGGGTGGCCACCCACCGCGACCACCGCGAGCGAGACGATCAACCTCGAACGCAGCTCCTCGAGGTGGTCGACGACGCTCAGCCGGTCTTCGTGCCCGATGCCGCCGACGGCCGTAGCCATGATCAGGCGGTGAGCTTCTCGGCGGTGTGGACGGGAGCTGTGTGGATCTCCGTGGGGATGGCAACCGGCTCCTGCTGGCGGGTCGCCGGCGCCTGCTGTGCCGTGGACGGGGCCGTGACCTGCGAGCCCTCGCCGCCGATCGCGTCCTTGAAGCCGCGCATGCCTTGACCGAGCGAGCGGCCCATCTCGGGCAGACGCTTGGCGCCGAACACCAGCAGCAGCAGAATCAACAGAAATGCGATGTGAATTGGATTGTCGAGTCCCATGGCTGTCGTCTTCCTCCTGGGTTGGAATCGCTATGGCCCGCCGGCGGCGAGCGCTTGCCACTTCCTACGCGCGGCTCGCTCAGACGATGAAGCCGGTCGCCTTCACTGCCGCCAGCACCGTCGCGGCGGTGTAGGGCGTGTCGAACGGGCCGTTGGGGGCGATGTCGTTGCCGGCCGGTTCGTTGAGCAGGCCGATCACGCTCGCGTGACGGGCCTCGATCGTAAGGATCGACAGGGCGGCCTTGACGTAGGCGGGCGTCGTGATGTTGAGCGCCTGCCCCGAGTACGCGTGAACGCCCGTGTTCTCGAGCACCTCAGCCGTCTTCATGAACGTTTCGCGGCTGGTGTTGGCGCCTTTGAAGTCGAATTTCGGTTCCTTCGCGGCCTTGCTGCCGAGATGCGTCTTGAGGAATGCCACGTGCGCGTTCTCGTCCTTGGTGACCACCTTCAGGAACGCGCTGGTCTGCGCGTCGAGCGACATGTTCGCGGCGGAGGCGCCGTTGTAGAACGCCGCCTCCAGGTACTCGAGCGTGAGGGCGTAGTTGAGGATCCCGACGTCGCCCTTGCCGAATGAACCGGGCGGCCGGCCGGGCTGGGAGGACGCCAGCGCGCTCGGTGCGAGCGCTGAGAGCACCGCCCCGCCGCTCATCGCCATGCCGGCGCCGATGCCGGCCTTCTTGAGGAAGCTCAG
>DATJMB010000089.1:0-6364 GCA_035508995.1 Solirubrobacteraceae bacterium
CAGGCCGGCTGAGCGGCCGCTTCGCGCGTGCCCGGCTCCGAGACCCATCGCGCCGTCGAGGCGATCTGGCGCATCGAGTCGCCGAAGCTGGTGGCGAGGCTCACCCGCATGGTGCGCGACGTGGGCCTCGCCGAGGACCTCGCCCAGGACGCGCTCGTGGTCGCCCTCGAGCGGTGGCCGCGGTCCGGTGTCCCGGAGAACCCGGGCGCCTGGCTGATGGCCACCGCCAAGCACCGGGCGATCGACCTCCAGCGCCGGCGTGCGCGCCTGCGGCGCAAGCACGAGGAGCTCGCCCGCGAGCTGCCCGGCAGCGACGAGGCCGCGGCGAGCGAGCTCGAGCAGGCGCTCGACGAGGAGGCACAGGTGCAGGACGACCTCCTGCGGCTGCTGTTCATGACCTGCCATCCGCTGCTCTCCAGCGAGGCTCGCGTGGCGCTCACGCTGCGCCTGCTCGGGGGTCTCACCACGGGCGAGATCGCGCGCGCCTACCTCGTCTCCGAGGCCACCGTCGCGCAGCGAATCGTGCGCGCCAAGCGCACCCTCGCGGAGGCTCGCGTGCCGTTCGAGCTGCCGAGCGCCGGCGAGCTCCCCGCCCGCCTCTCCTCGGTGCTCGAGGTGATCTACCTCATCTTCAACGAGGGCTATACGGCCACCGCCGGCCCGGAGTGGATGCGCCCGGATCTGTGTGAGGAGGCGCTGCGCCTGGGCCGGATCCTCGCCGAGCTCTCGCCCGAGGAGCCCGAGGTGCACGGCCTGGTGGCGCTGATGGAGATTCAGCTCTCCCGCTTCGCCGCCCGCATCGGTCCCGCGGGCGAGCCGGTGCTGCTGCTCGAGCAGGACCGCATGCGCTGGGATCGACTGCTGGCGCGCCGCGGCCTCGCGGCGCTCGCGCGCGCCGAGCGGCTGGGCGGGGCGCTCGGCCCCTACGCGCTGCAGGGCGCGATCGCCGCCTGCCACGCGCGCGCGGCGAGCGCGCAGGAGACCGACTGGGCCCGGATCGCGGCCCTGTACGAGGCCCTCGCCCAGCTCAGCCCCTCTCCGGTCGTGGAGCTCAACCGGGCGGTGGCGGTGGCGATGGCCTTCGGCCCGCGGGCGGGCCTCGAGCTCGTCGACGGGCTGGCCGGCGAGCGAGCCCTCGAGGACTACCACCTGCTGCCGAGCGTGCGCGGCGAGTTGCTCTTCCGGCTCGGACGCTTCGAGGAGGCTCACGCGGAGCTCCAGCGGGCGGCGACGCTCACCGGCAACGAGCGCGAACGCGACCTGCTGCGCGAACGGGCCGCCGCCTGCGCGTGGGAGTCACCGCCGCGGGAGCCCTGACAGCGACGCCTCCTGGCCCGGCTGAAGCACCTGCACCTCCACCTCCGGCGCCAGCCGCGCGGCGTGCTCGGCGAACAGCCGCGGCGGCTCGCCCAGGCGGGCGCCGTAGCGGCGGGCGAAGCCGACCGGCAGCAGCGTCCCCCAGTGAATCGGGATCGCCAGGCGCGGCGCGAGCATCGCCGCCGCGCGCGCCGCCTCCAGCGGGCCCATGTGGCCGGGGCCGAGCTTCGGCGCCCAGCCCGCCACCGGCAGCAGCGCGACGTCGAGGCCGCCCGCGAGCCCGCCGGAGATCTCCGCCATGCCGGGGAAGAGCTCGGTGTCGCCCGCGAAGTACACCGTGCCGCGGCCCTGCACGAGGAAGCCGAGCGTCTGCGCGCGCATGCCGCCCGGGTGGCGGTGGCCGTCGTGGCGGGCGGGCGTGGCGCTCACCGTTAGGGGCCCCACGGCGGCGGACTCGCCGGCGGCGAGCTCGCGCACGTCGCCGAAGCCCTGACGGCCCAGCCACTCGCCGGCGCCGGCTGGCACCAGCAGCGGGGTCTCGCGCCCGAGCAGCCGCAGGGAGGCGAGGTCGAGGTGGTCGCGGTGCAGGTGGGAGATCAGGACGGCGTCGGGAGCCGCCGAGAGGCTCGCGTCGCACAGCGGCACCTGCCGGCGCAGCGGGCCCACGCCGAGGCGCAGCAGCGGATCGGTGAGCAGGCGCACGCCCGCGAGCTCGATCAGGATGGTGGCGTGGCCCAGGAAGACGATACGGTCCGCCGACGGGCGACGGGCCGCGACGGCACCATGGACCATGGCCTGAAGGTAGCAATCGAATGTCTCCACGACCCACGGGCCTGAGGCCCACCCACCGATGAGGGCCTCGCGCCGGCTGCTGGGGTTCGCGCTGCGGACCGCCGTGCTGCTGTGCATCCAGGCACTGGTGCTGCTGGCGCTGGCGGCGATCCTGCCGGAACTGGAATCGCTCTCCCCGCAGGCCGCCGTGCTGGTGGCGGCCGTGATGGCGCTGCTGAACGCGGTCCTGTGGCCGGCGCTCATCCGCGTGGCGCTGCCGCTGACGATCGTCAGCTTCGGCCTCGGCACGCTCGTGCTCAGCGCCGGCATGGTGGCGCTCGCCTTCTATGTGGTGGACGGCAAGACGCCCTCCTTCTGGACCGATCTCGCGATCGCCTTCGCGCTCGCCCTGATCACCACCCTGGTGGCGCCGCTGCTGGACTTCGACGGCGACGCCCGCCAGCTGCGTGTGGTGCGGCGCCGCGCCCGGGGCGCCCGCGGGCGCCACCGCACCGACGCACCGGGGGTGATCCTGTTCGAGATCGACGGCCTCGGCGAGGGGGTACTGCGCGAGGCGATCGCGAGCGGCCGCGCGCCGACGCTCGCCCGCTGGCTCGCGCAGGGCAGCCATCGGGTGCTCGGCTGGGAGTGCGACCTCTCCTCGCAGACTGGCGCCAGCCAGGCGGGCCTGCTGCTGGGCAGCAACTGGGACATGCCCGCGTTTCGCTGGTACGAGAAGGAGTCCGGCCGCACGATGGTCTCCAACCATCCCGCCGACGCCGCCGAGATCGAGCGCCGGCGCTCCACCGGAGCGGGCCTGCTCGCGCACGAAGGCACGAGCCGCGGCAACATGTTCTCGGGCGACGCCCCCCGCTGCACGGCGACCATGAGCGTGATCAAAGACCGCTCACGCTCCAAGGCCGGGGACTTCTTCGCCTACTTCGCCGACCCCTACGGCTTCATGCGCACGATCGCCCTCTCGCTGGCGGACATCGCCGCCGAGCTCGCCGCCGCCCGTCGCCAGCGGCGCAGCGGCGCCGCCCACGTCGAGCGAGGCGGCACGTACCCGCTGATTCGCGCCGCGATCGCGGTGGTGATGCGCGACCTCAACGTGGCGATGCTGATGGCCGACATCGTGGAGGGCGTTCCCGTCAGTTACGCCACCTTCGTGGGCTACGACGAGGTGGCCCACCACTCGGGCATCCGCGAGCCCGACGCCTTCGCCGTGCTGCGCCGCCACGACCACCAGCTCGCGCGTCTCGAGCGAGCCACCGAGCAGTCGCCGCGGCCCTATCGCCTGGTGGTGCTCTCCGACCACGGCCAGACCCAGGGGGCGCCCTTTCGCCAGCGCTACGGCGAGACGCTCGAGGAGGTCGTGCGCGGGGCGCTCGCCCACGGCGACGTGCGCGCGCCGGCCGCCGTGGACGAGGCCTGGGGAGACGTGGGCGCGGTGCTCGCCGACGCCCGCCAGGACCCGGGCCTCGGCGGCCGGGCGCTGGCGCGGGCCACGCGCGGGCGCTCGGTGCAGGGCACCGTCGCGCTGGGCCCCAATCGCGAGGTGCTCGCCGAGCGCGAGCGCGAGCGCCACGCGGCGGACGGGTCGAGGGAGGGAGCCGCCGAGAGAGCGCCGGCGCCGGCTGAGAAGGAGGAGGCGGAGGAGGCGGCCACCGTGCTCGTGTCGGGCAACCTCGGCCTCGTCTACCTGCCCCTCTCCACCCAGCGGCTCACGCTCGAGCAGATCGAGGCGGCACATCCGGCGCTGGTGAGGACCCTCGCCGGCCACCCGGGGGTCGGCTTCGTGATGGTCCGCTCAGAGGACGGTCCGCTCGCGATCGGCCCCCGCGGGCGCAGGCGGCTGGAGGACGACACGGTCGAGGGCGAGGATCCGCTCGCACACTTCCCCCCCACCGCCGCCGAGCACCTGCGCCGCCACGACCGCTTCCCTCACTGCCCGGACATCCTCGTCAACAGCATGTACGACCCCGACGCGAACGAGGTGGCGCCCTTCGAGGAGTTCATGGGCTCTCACGGCGGCCTCGGCGGGCCCCAGAGCCGTCCCTTCGCGGTGATCCCCGCGCAGTGGAGCGAGCCTCCACAACCGATCGTCGGCGTGGAGGCCATGCACGAGGCGCTGCGGGAGTGGATCGCGAGCGACGGCCAGGCCGCTCGCGACCGCGCCCGACCTACGTCGGACAGCCCGGCGTCCAGTTCTTGATCGTGTTGGCGTAGGTGGGTTTGGCGCCCGTGAACCGCAGCGTGAGCTTGTTGTAGACGCGCAGGCCTTTTTTGCAGGTCCGGGGATTGGTCGCCTTCACGGTCACCGCGTAGCGCACCGTTTTGCCTTCGGCGCAGTTGGGTTCGCAGGTGTCCGTCGCGAGCGTCCCCCTGCCCTTGGCGGTGGAGCCGCCGAAGCTCGTCCATTTCAGGCCGGTGAGCGCGGTGTTGCCGTCGCCGCAGGCCAGCGTCATGCGGCTCGGACGGGACACGGCCTTGATGCAGTTGTTGATCTTGACGGGCGTGGCCGCCGTGGCGGCGGTGGCGAGCAGGGTCGCGGCGAGCGCGGCGACCACGAGCAGGAGGCGAGTGTGTGTGCGCATCTCTAGATCATCTCATGGGCGCCGGACGGGACGCCGCCATCGCGCTCTTCACCAGATCAAAACATCGCCGTTCCTTGTCGGCCTGCGAGAGTACGATGCCTCGACCCTCTCAAAGAAAGCCGTGCGATGGAGCCACGGGAATCGGAAAGGCAGGATATGAAGCCACGGAGACCAGGCCTCGCACTCGCCGCATGTGCAACAGCTGTCTGTGCATTCGGGACCACAGTCGCGCAGGCCTCGACCCCAGGAGTGGGGTTCAGACACGTAAGCGGTCAAGCAAGCGTCACGCCCGCGACGAAAGCGCCCAAACCCAAGGAATACACCCTCTGTACGGAACATTTCGAAAGCTGCGGGCCGATGTACGTTTACAGCAAGAGCCACACCTGGGAAACACCGACCATCTGCTGGGTCTATGAAGGCGAAGGATGCCCGGGGCTCGGGAACTTCCAAGGCCCGTTCGTCAAAGAAGCAAAGGGCAAAATCACCTACTACGGCAACGGCCCGTTCGGTGAACCGGAAGTTGCCGTCTTCGGAGTCACCAAGGTCAAGAAATCACATCCCGCCATCTATATCGGGACTTGGTATCTGTACGGTGAAGATTACGGCACGGTCATCGTCGAAACCTGAGCCGGACCCGACTTGAAAGCTTCGCGTGCGTACGATCCCGAAGGCGGGGTCGTACGCATGCGTGCAGCGTGCCACACAGGCGAGGTTGAGTCCCATGCCCGTCTCGATGCCCTCGCAGAAGCACGGCGCCGCGAGAGGTCGCCGTCCCGCACACACGATCCACCTCTTGGGATCTGACATTCTTTTTGGACTTCTGTTAGGTTGGCATCCACCGGGGCGGTACCGATAATTGAGAGAGGCGGGAATGATGCTCAAACGGCGGTGGAATCGGCGAGGGGTACGAGCTGCGGGCGCGTTGGCAGTGCTCGCAGCAATGGCTGTCTGCGTTGGCGCCGAGGCTGGTTCCTCGGGGGCCGGATCGGCTGCTAAGGCGGCGACGCCGGCGCTATCGCCGGCTCATCGTGTGCGTGAATTGCCTTCGCTGCGGACGGCGAGCTCGGACACGTTCCAGCTATCAGACGGAACCAGGGAACTCGTGGCCTATGACCACGCTGTCAACTTCCGCGTGGGGGCGGGAGGATGGCAGCCGATCGACACCAGCTTGGTCGAAGCCGCCAACGGCAGTTGGCAACCGAAGGCGGGGCCTGTGCCATTCAGTCTCCCGAGCTCCCTTGCGACAGGACCAGTTTCACTGGGCACAGGAAGCACACAGCTCTCGTTCTCGCTCGAAGGCGCAGCGGCAGGGACAAGCGCAGCCGCGGGGCCCAAAGGCCGCACCTACGGGAGCGCCATGCCGGGCGTCAGCGTCGCCTACGGCGCAGCCCTCAACGGCGTGCACGAGACGCTGACGCTGTCCAGTGCCTCGGCACCGAGCGTCTACGCCTACAAGCTCTCCTACGGCCCCAGTCTGCGCGCAAGCCTCGCTCCTGGCGGGGGTGTGGTCTTCCGCGACCAGAGCGGGAAGACGATCTACACGCTACCAGCACCCACCGTGGCGGATTCTTCTACGGGCCGCCGTCCGGTGACGGCGCCGATCCACTACCAACTGAATGCAAGCGGGTCGACCCTCTCGCTCGTGCTCGAAAAGGCATGGCTGTCGGCTCCCCAGCGCG
>DATJMB010000090.1:0-7945 GCA_035508995.1 Solirubrobacteraceae bacterium
GGCCTCACCTCCCGCGCTTCCGGCGGCGCCTGAGCACCCGGCGCCAACAGCCCGAGCACGCTGCCCCCGAAGCCCCCTCCCAGCAGCCGCGCTCCCGCCGCGCCCGCCTCGAGCATCGTGCGCACCGTCTCCTCCACCCGCGGCGTGGAGATCTCGAAGTCGTCTCGCAGGCTCTCGTGGGAGGCGCTCAGCAGCTCTCCGAGCGCCGGCATGTCCCGCGCCCGCAGCGCTCCCACCGCTTCCTCCACCCGTTCGTCGTCGCTCAGCACGTGGCTGGCCCGCGCTCGCAGCGGCGCCGGCAGCTCCCGCACCTGAGTCCAGCTCGCGTCCCGCAACGAGTCCACCCCCAACAGCTCGCACGCCCGGTGGCATTCCTCCCGCCGCTGGTTGTAGCCCGAGCTCGCGTTGCTGCGCCGCTCTCCCGAGTCCAGCGTCACCAGCCGCCAGTCCCCCAGGTGCAGCCTCACCGGCTCCACCTCGAGCGTCCGGAAGTCGATCCGCAGCGCCATCTCCACCTCCCCGTAGATCGACGTGAGCTGGTCCAGCAGCCCCGTCCGCGCCCCCGACCACTCGTTCTCCACCCGCGAGCACAGCCTTGCGAGCTCCGTGCGCCCGATCCCCCCCTCGTTGCCCCCCAGCGCCAGCAGCGCCAGGCTCAACCCCACCTCCAGCGCCGCCGAGGAGGACAGCCCTCCGCCCCGCGGCACGTCCCCGGTGATCTCGAGCGTCGCCCCCGGCGGCTGAAGGCCCGCCCGCGCGAGCTCCGCCACCGTGCCCCGCACGAACGACCGCCAGCCCTCCACCTCTGCCGGCGCCCCCGGCTGCGCGAGCGCGAACTCGTCCTCCTCGCCCAGGTCCAGCGCCCGCGCCCGCACCCGTCGCCCGCCGCCCGCCGCCGTCGTCTGGGTCTGGGCTGTGACCGTCACCCCCTGGCCGATCGCGAACGCCAGCGCCAGCCCTTCGTTGTAGTCCGTGTGCTCTCCGATCAGGTTCACCCGCCCGGGCCCGAACGCCCGCACGCGATGCCCGCCGGCGGAGGCCGCCGAGGGGGGAGGGGAGGGGCTAGCCGCCATCGCCGGCCCCCGCCGCCCGCGCGATCGCCTCCCGCAGCGCCACCGCCGACTCCTCCGGCAGGGTGTCCGCGACGAACGTCCCCGCACCCTGCTCCGAGCCCGCCAGGTACTTGAGCTTGTCGGCAGTGCGCAGCGGCGGATAGAACTCGACGTGCAGGTGCCCCGTGGGGGCGGCGGGGTCTGTGGCCGTGGAGCGTTCTTTTTTGGGGGCCCCGCGCGCGTACGCGCGCGCGCGCGCGGGCACCTCTTTTTTGGAGTCCTCGCCCCGCCCCCCCGCGCTCTCCCGGCCGGCCCCCGTGGGCGCCTGGTGGACGGCCATCACGTACGGGAAGGGCCGCTCGAAGAGGGCGTCATAGCCCCGCACCAGCGCCTGCAGCGCGTCCGCCAGCTCGTGCAGCTCCCGCGTCTCACACGCCAGCAGGCTCGTTCGGTGCTCCCGCATCACCACGTGCGCTTCATAGGCCCAGCGGCCCGCGTAGGGCACGTACACCACCGCCCCCTCGTTCTCGTACACCAGCCGCGTCCCCTCCGCCAGCTCCCGCCTCGCCAGCGCGCACACCGCACAGCCCCCCAGGCGGGCGTCCGCCGCGAGCTCCCGCGCCGGCACCGGCGGCAGGAAGGGGTAGCCGTAGATCTGGCCGTGGGGGTGGTGCAGCGTCACCCCCACCTCCGTGCCCCGGTTCTCGAAGATGTACACGTACTCGACGTCCTCCCGCCGTCCGAGCTCCGCGTAGCGCTCCCGCCACACCCACATCAGCGCCCGCGCCCGCTCCCTCGCCAGCGTGCCCAGGGAGCCGCTGTGGACGTCCGTGTAGACCACCACCTCCGCCGCACCCAGAGGCGCCTGCAAGGCGGGAAAGCGGTTCTCGAACACCGCGATCTCAAAGCTCGGGAAGGGGATCTCCGTCGGCTCCCCCCCCGGCCGCGTGGGGCACAGCGGGCAGTGGTCGGCGGGCGGCAAGAAGGTCCGCCGCTGGCGGTCCACCGCGTACACCACCTCCTCCCCCCGCAGCTCCTCGTAGCGCAGCTCGCTCACTCGGTCCCCCCGTCGGGTCGCCAGCGGTAGAGGATCAGCGCCCGGCCGTCCTCTTTGCGGTACCGCGCGAGCTCCACCTCGCCGCAGTGCTCGTCCGTGGCGTCCGCGTCCGTGGCGTCCGTGGCGTCCGTGGCGTACGTGCGCGCGGCGCCGTGCGGATCGTCCCGCGCCGCCCCCGCCGAGCCGGCGCGCCCGGCGCTCGCCGCCGGCGGCTCTGGGGGATCTCCGCTGGCGCGCTCCGGGGCCATCGCTCAACCGTATACCCGCTTATAGGAACGCGTCCCCGTGGCCATCCGTAGAAGACCGCAACTAGTCAGCGGCTTTACCGGCCCGAATCCCCTTGACTGAAATCGGCGTTAGCGGGAATGTAAAGAAGGGGGCGTGGCACGGCCCGCGCCGTGAAGTTCCAGCCAAAGGAGGCGGAGATGTCAGACACCGATCAGGTCCAAGAGGCGGTCGAGCGCCTCGAGCACGCCGATCGCAAGCAGGCCGGGATCGCCGGCCTGAGCCCCGGCTTCGACCGGCGAGCGTTCCTGCGCCGCACGGCGATGACCGGCGTGGCGGCCGGCTCGGTGAGCACGCTGCTGGCCGCCTGCGGCTCCAGCGCCTCCAGCAGCTCGGGCTCGAACAGCATCTTCGGCTCCCATCCCGCCTACAAATTCGTGGTCGTCAACCACGTCACCACCAACTCCTTCTTCGTGCCCACCCAGTACGGCATCCAGGACGCCTCCAAACTGCTCGGCACGAGCTACGAGTGGACCGGCTCCGAAAGCGAAAACATCAACCAGATGGTCAACGCCATCAACAGCGCCATCTCCTCCGGCGCCAACGGCATCGCCGTCTCCCTGATCAGCAAGACCGCCTTCAACGTGCCGATCGAAAACGCCCTGAAGGCGGGCATCCCCGTGGTCGCCTACAACGCCGATGCCCCCTCCCCCCCCAACAAGCGCCTGGCCTATATCGGCCAGGACCTGAAACTGGCGGGCGAACTGATGGGCAAACGGATCGTCGCCGACGTCGGCTCCGGGGACGTGGTGATCTTCACCGCCAACGCCGGCTCCGCCAACCTGCAGCCGCGCCTGGAAGGCGCCGAAAAGGCGATCAAGGAATCGGGCGCCCCCATAAAACTGACGACCATCGTCACCGGCTCCCTGGAATCGGGCGAGAAAACGGCCATCGAAGCCTATTGGACGGGCCATCCCCAGACGAAGGGCATGTACGCCGTCGACGGCGGCGACACCGCCGAATTGGCGGGCGTGATGCAGAAGCTCGGCCTCGCAGCCAAAGGCGTCAAGGCCGGCGGCTTCGACCTCACCGAAAAAACCCAGAAACTGCTCCACGAAGGCTACATCGAATTCACCATCGACCAGCAGCCCTACCTGCAGGGCTTCCTGCCGATCCTGCAGCTGTTCCTGTGGCAGGTCTCGGGCTCCCTCACGGGCCCCGCGGAAGTGGACACGGGGCTGAAGTTCATCGACAAAGAATCCGTCGCCCCCTACGTCAACTCCAAGAGCCGCTTCGAGGGCACGTCCTCCGAACCGAAGGTGGTGCCGATCCCGGCTGGCACCGTCGCCTAGGTCATGGCCCAGGCGGTGGGCGAGCCGGTTCCGTCGGGGACACCCGGCACACCGGCGGGAGATCCGGCCCACAGCCGCCGGATCTCCCTGCCCTCCCGCGGAGAGCTGCTCGAACGGCTGCTCTCCCTGCGGGAGGGCAGCATCATCGTGGTCACCCTGCTGGTGGCGATCTACTTCTCGATCACCACCAGCACCTTCCTGACGAGCGCCAACTTCAAGACTCTGCTGCCGTTCTTCGCCCCCTTCGCGATCCTCGGCGCGGGCGAGGTGTTCGTGATGATCCTCGGCGAGATCGACCTGTCGATCGGCGCCACCTACCTGTTCGCCCCGTTCCTGTACTACAAGCTCGCCGTCGCCGGCATTCCCCACGTGCCCTGCGTGCTGATCGCCCTCGCCGGCTGCATGGCGGTGGGCTTCGTCAACGGCTTCTTCACCGCCATCGTCGGCATCAGCTCGTTCGTGGTCACCCTCGGCATGCTCTTCACCCTCGAGGGCCTCACCCTGATCATCTCCCACGCCGAGCCCGTGGGCATGCCGGGCGCGGCCGTGACGAGCACCCAGGTCCAGGTCACCCACGTGATCAACGGCGCCCACGTGGTGCTCACCGAAACCGTCAACCACGTCTCCACCTTCGCCAAAGTCCTCGGCGAGGGCACCTACTCAGAGCTCATCTGGGCGATCGTGATCGTGGTCGTGGGCCAGATCGTGCTCACCTTCACCCGCTGGGGCCTGTACACAGTGTCCGTGGGCTCCAACAAGCTCGGCGCCGCCGAGGCCGGCGTGCGGGTACGGCTGGTGATGATCCGCAACTTCATGCTCTGCAGCACAGCCGGCGGCTTCGTGGGCATCCTCGAGGCCGTCCGCGCCTCCGCCGTGGAGCCCGACGTGGCCGGCGCCAACGAAATCCTCTTCCAGGGCATCTCCGCGGCCGTCATCGGCGGCACCCTCCTGGCGGGCGGATCCGGCACCGTGGTGGGCGCCCTGATCGGCGCCCTGTTCCTGGGCATCCTCCACGACGGCCTGATCCTCAAGGGCGTCAACGCCGACTACCAGCTCTTCTACCTGGGCCTCGCCATCATCCTGGCGATGACCATCAACGTGTACGTCCAGCGCGTACGCAGGGGCTCCCGCGGTGGCTGATCCCCCGATCCCAGCCGAGACCATCGTGGGCCCCGTCTCCGCCCCCGACGACGTGCTCCGCGTGGAGCACATCGCCAAGCGCTTCGGCCCCGTCACCGCCCTGCGGGACGTCAACCTGCACCTGCGCAAGGGCGAGGTGCTGGGCCTGCTGGGCGACAACGGCGCCGGCAAGTCCACCCTCATCAAGATCCTCTGCGGCTTTCAGAAGCAGGACTCCGGCCAGATGTTCATCCACGGCGAGCCCTACGCCCCGAAAAGCGTCGACGACGCCCGCGCCCACGGCATCGAGACCGTCTACCAGGACCTCGCCCTGATCGACGAACTCTCCGTCTACCACAACCTCTTCCTGCGCCGCGAGCGCGTCCACCGGCCCATACCCCTGCTCGCCAACCGCGAGATGAAGCGCGAGGCCCGCGCCGCCCTCGACGAGATCGGCATCCACATCCCCCGCATCGACGTCTCCGTCGCCCGCCTCTCCGGCGGCCAGCGCCAGGCCATCGCCGTGGCCCGCACCGTCAACTCCGACGCCGACATCCTCCTCCTCGACGAGCCCCTCGCGGCGATGGGCGCCAAGGAGGGCGCTCAGATCCTCGATCTCGTCGCCCGCCTCAAGCGCGAGGGCCGCGTGTCCATCGTCATGATCCTCCACAACTACGTCCACGTGCTGGAGGCCTGCGACCGCGTCAGCATGATCCAGGACGGCGCCATCGCCCTCGACAAGCCCACCGCCGAGACCTCCGTCGAGGAGCTCACCGACATCGTCGTCAACGAGTACCGCCGCGCCCGCCTCGCCGCCCGCGCATGAGCGCCTCAGGAGCTCTCTCGTCCCTCCAGGAACGGACCGAGGTACTTGGCCACGATCTTCACCCCCGCCGTCCACGCCGGCGTCTCGCTGATCTGCGAGCTGAACCCGTGCCCCCCGCTGATCTGCGCCGAGAGGTACAGCGGCGCCCCGCCCGTCAGCAGCATGCCCCGCAGCACCGGCTGGAAGGGCTTCGGCTCGATCTCCGCCCCCGCCTGCGCCGCGATCCATTCCGCCGCCGCGTCCGCCTGCTGCGCCGCGATTCCCCCCTGCTTGACCGCGAAGTCCGTCACGTCCCCCGCCCCGTACACGTCCTCCACGCCCCGCACCCGCCCGTGCACGTCAACCGGCAGGAACCCGTGCTCCACAGCCGGCAGCCCCCGCACCGCCGGCCCGAACAGCTCCGGCAGCGCCACCACCCGGTCCACCTCCAGCCGTCTGTCGCCCGGGCTGATCTCCACCGTGTCCCACCCCGGCACTTCCGCGTACGCCGAGGTGATCGTCTCGATCCCGGCCCGCTCCAGCAGCTTGGCGATCCCTTCGCTCGCCCCCGCTCCGAACAGCCCCAGCGGCGCCTCCTCCGGCGTCACGATCGTCACCTTCAGCTCCGCTCCCATCTCATATGCCCGTCCCGCCATCATCAGCGCCAGCTCGTACACCGGCAGCAGCCACCCCATCCGCCCCGGGATCACGAACCCCAGCCGCTTGACGTATCCCTCCTCCACGTCCTGCACCAGCCCGTGCAGCAGCTCGTCCATCCGCCTGTCGTCGATCGTGTACCCGTGCTCGTACCGCGCCTGCACCCGCGCCCCCATCGCCACCACCAGCCCGTCGTATCCGACCTTCTCGTCCCCCTCCGTGCGCACCTCTTTGGCCGCCACGTCCACCCACGCCAGCGAATCCACGAGCAGCTTCCCGCCCGCCTCCTCCACCAGCTCCCCCAGCGGATACCTCTCCGCCGCCCCGTAGGAGAACGGCTCTCTCACCGCCATCGGCCGGTACACGAACTCCTCGTTCGGCGCCATCACCGTGCTCTGCACCCGCTCCCCCGCGAGCTCTCTGAGCGCCAGCACCGTCTCCAGCGCCGCCACTCCCCCGCCCGCGATCAGCACCTGCGTGGGGGCTCCGTCCATCGCCCGATCATATGCTCGCCGCCCCGTCCCCACAAGCGTGCCCTCCCGGGGGATCGTCGTGTTCTCGATCGGCGCCCCCGCGTGTGTGTGTGGGGTGGGGGGGTTTGTGTTCCGAATCGGGCGCCCCGCGCGCGCGCGTGGGGAGGGTGGGTTTGTTCTCTCGATCGGGGCCCCCGCGTGTGTGTGTGGGGTGGGGGGGTTTGTGTTCCGAATCGGGGGCCCCGCGCGCCCGCGTGCGTGCGTGGCGCGCGCGGCAGGGGGGTCCGCACCCGTGAGTACGATCGGTCGAGCCCATGACCAACGATCTCGCACGCTGGCAGTTCGCCATCACGAGCATCTACCACTTCCTGTTCGTGCCCGTCACCATCGGCCTGGCGTTCCTGATCGCCCTGCTCCAAACCGCCTGGCATCGCAACGACGACCCCGAGTACCGCCGCCTCGCCCGCTTCTTCGGCACCCTGCTGCTGATCAACGTGGCGGTCGGCGTGGTCACCGGCCTCGTGCAGGAGTTCGAGTTCGGCATGAACTGGTCCGCCTACTCCCGCTACGTGGGCGACGTCTTCGGCGCCCCCCTGGCGATGGAGGGCCTCCTGGCCTTCTTCCTGGAGTCCACCTTCCTGGGACTGTGGATCTTCGGCTGGGATCGCCTGCCCAGGCGCGTGCACCTGGCCTGTATCTGGCTCGTCGCCATCGGCGCCGCCCTCTCGGCGATGTTCATCATGGTCGCCAACTCGTGGATGCAGCATCCCGTGGGCTACGTCATGAACAGCCACGGCCAGCCGGAACTGAACAACATCGGCGCCCTCTTCACCAACCCCACCTTCCTGTGGGGCTACGTCCACGTGATCCTCGCCTCCCTGATCACCGGCGCGCTGGTGATGCTCGCCGTCTGTGCCTGGCAGATCCGCAAGAAACGCCAGCCCGAGTCCTTCGTCCGGGCCGCCCGCATGTCGGTGATCGTGCTGCTGCCCGTCACCGTTCTCACCATCTTCGTCGGCTCCGAGCTCGGCGTGATCGAGGCCAAATACCAGCCGATGAAGATCGCCGCCGCGGAGGCCCAGTGGAGCACCTGCAAGCCCTGCTCCTTCTCCCTGTTTCAGATCGGCGGCGGCAAAAACGACCAGACCCCCTCCCAGATCATCGAAATTCCCCACCTCCTGTCTCTCCTGGCCACCAACTCCTGG
>DATJMB010000091.1:0-5995 GCA_035508995.1 Solirubrobacteraceae bacterium
GCGAGGATCGCGGCGAGGTGCGCCCGCTGGCGGGACCCGCCCCCGAGCATCGCGGCGTCGATCTGGGCGCGCTTGAAGAGCCAGTGCACGTCGGCCTCCCAGGTGAAGCCGATCCCGCCGTGGGCCTGGATCGCGCTGGCCGTGACCTCGCGGCCGGAGGGGGCCCTGCCGGCACAGAGTAGGCGTCGGCGGCGCGATGAACGTACTCCAGCAGCGCGGGGTCCATGCGGTGCAGGCCCTTGCGGTCGTAGATCGCCGGCGCTAGGTGGTGGCGCCCGCGGCGACCCTGGCCAGCGCCTGGCGGGCGAGGGCGGCGCGGTGGCGCGCGGAGCCGCCGAGAAGCGCGGCGTCGAGCTGGGCGCGCTTGAACAGCCAGTGCACGTCGGCCTCCCAGGTGAAGCCGATGCCGCCGTGCATCTGGATGGCGCCGGCGGTGACATCGCGACCGCCGCTGGCGGCGGCGCCGGCGGCGAGGGCTGCCGCCTCAGGCAGCAGCTGCGGGTCGGCGTCGGCCGCCCAGGCGGCGTAGTAGGCGCTCGAGCGGGCGCTCTCGGTGTGCAGCAGCATCTCCGCGCAGCGGTGGGCGACGGCCTGGAAGGAGCCCACGGGCACGCCGAACTGCTTGCGGTCCTTGACGTAGGCGAGGGTCATCTCGAGCGCGCGCTGGCTGACGCCCACGACCTCGGCGGCGATGCCCGCCCACACGCGCTCGGAGGCGCCGGCGCCGAGGGGCTCCCCTTCCCCGCGGACCGTGGCGAAGCGCCGGGTGGGGTCGATCGCGGCGAACGGCTCGGCCTGCGGCGCCTCGATCAGCTGGGCGCCCTCGCCGTCGATCGCCACCACGATGGCGGCGCCGAGGGCGTCGGCGGCCAGCTCGCGGGTGCCGATCCCGGCGGTGAGCTCCCCGGAGACGAGGCCGGGCAGCCAGCGGGAGCGCTGGTGCTCGCTGCCGGTGGCCTGGATGACGGCGGCGGCGAGGGCGGTGGAGAGGAACGGGGTGGCGGCGCAGGCGTAGCCGAGCTCCTCGCACAGGACGGCGAGCTCCACGGCGCCGAGCCCCTGGCCGCCGTGCTCGGGGGCGACGGCGATGCCGGGCCAGCCGAGCTCCACCAGCTCGCGCCACAGAGCCTCGTCGTAGGTGGCGCTCTCGGCGGCCTCGCGCACCCTGCTCAGGGGCGAGCGGGCGGCGAGGAGCTCGCGGGCCACGTCCTTGATCTGGCGCTGCTCTGGGCTGAGGTCGAAGTCCACGGCGGGCCTAACGCGACTTGGGCAGGCCGAGGACGCGCTCGGCGACGATGTTCTTGAGCACCTCGGTGGTGCCCCCCTCGATGGAGTTGCCGCGGGCGCGCAGCAGCTCATATGCCCAGGGGTCCTCGGCGTGCAGGGCGCGGGGGCCGAGCAGATCGGCGGCGAACTGGGTGAGCTGCTGATTGGTCTGCGACCACATCCACTTCGTGAGCGAGCCCTCGGGACCGGGCTGGCCGTACTTCTCGATCGCGGTGAGGCCGCGGTAGGCGGTGAGGCGCAGGATCTCGGTGCGCATGTGAAGCTCGCCGAGGCGGTCGGCGAGCACGGGGTCCGCGAGGGCGTCGGGGCCGGCCTCCTCGATCAGGCGATCGAGCAGCTGGCGCAGGCGGACCTGCAGGAAGAAGGCGAGGCCGGCGCGCTCGTTCATGAGCGTGGTGAGCGCCACCTTCCAGCCGTTGCCGACGCCGCCGAGGACGTTCGCGCCGGGGACGCGGGCGCCGTCGAGGAACAGCTCGTTGAACTCCGGCTCGCCGGTGATCTGGCGCAGGGGGCGGATCTGCACGCCCTCCTGCTCCATGTCCATGAGGAAGTAGGTGAGGCCCTTGTGCTTGGGGGCCTCTTGATCGGTGCGGGCGACGAGCATGCACCACTTGGAGTACTGGGCGCCGCTCGTCCACACCTTCTGGCCGCTGATCGCCCACTCCTCGCCGTCGCGGACGGCGCGGGTTTTCAGGCTCGCGAGATCGGAGCCGGCGTCGGGCTCGGAGAAGCCCTGGCACCAGATCTCCTCGGCGGTGAGGATGGGGGTCAGATAGCGGTCCTGCTGCTCGTCGGTGCCCCAGGTCATGATCGTGGGACCGGCGAGCAGCAGGCCGAGCACGTTGGCGGGCAGAGGCGCGCCGCAGCGGCCGAGCTCCTCGAAGAAGATCGCCGACTGGGTCAGGGTGGCGCCGCGGCCGCCGTACTCAGCCGGCCAGTGGACCGCGGCCCAGCCGCCCTCGGCGAGCCGCCGCTGGAAGTCGCGGCGGTGGGCGTAGCGGGCGTCCTCGTCGCCGTCGGGCTCGGGCCCGGGGTGGTTGTCGGCCAGCCACAGGCGAAGCTCCTCGCGAAAGGCGCTCTCGGGCGAGCTGAAGGTGAGGTCCACGAACCGATGCTCTCACACGATGGCGTGGCTCGCGGCCGGGGAGCGTCCGAGCTCGCGCGCCAGCGCGCGGCCGGCGGCGCGGCCGGAGAAGATGCAGCCGCCGAGGAAGGTGCCCTCGAGGGCGTTGTAGCCGTGGACGCCGCCGCCGCCGAAGCCGGCGACCTCGCCGGCGGCGTAGAGGCCGGGGAAGGGGTCGCCGTCGGGGCGCAGCGCCTGGGAGTCGAGGTTGGTCTCCAGGCCACCAAGGGTCTTGCGGGTGCAGATGTTCAGGCGCACGGCGATCAGGGGGCCGTGGGCGGGGTCGAGCAGGCGGTGGGGCTTGAGCACGCGGAGCTTCTCGCCGCGGTAGCGGCGGGCGTTGGCGATCAGCATCAGCTGGGCGTCCTTGCTGTAGCCGTTGGCCACCTCGCGGTCGCGGGCGAGGATCTGGCGCTCGACGAGCTCGTAGGGAAGCTGCGGCCCGCGGGCGATCTCGTTCATGCCGGCCACCAGGGCGGTCAGGTCGTCGCGCACGACGAAGTCGACCCCCCGATGCCTGAAGGCGTCAACGGGGCCGGTGGGGGACTTGGAGAGGCGGCTGCGAGCCAGCAGGCGCACGTCCTTGCCGGTGATGTCGGGGTTCTGCTCGGAGCCGGAGAGCACGAACTCCTTGCCGATGATGGACTGGTTGAGGATGAACCAGGAGTAGTCGTGGCCGGTGGAGAGGATGCGGCGCAGGGTGCGCAGGGTGTCGCAGCCGGGGAAGTTGGGGGCCTCCATGCGCTGGCCGTCGGCGTCGAGCCACAGGGAGGAAGGGCCGGGGATGATGCGGATGGCGTGCTCGGGCCAGATGGGGTCCCAGTTGTGGATGCCCTCCACGTAGTGCCACATGCGGTCGCGGTTGACGACGCTGGCGCCGGCGCTCTGCGAGATCTCGAGCATGCGCCCGTCGACGTGGGCGGGAACGCCGGAGATCATGTGCCGCGGCGGCTGGCCCAGGCGCTCTGGCCAGGAGCGGCGGATGAGGTCGAAGTTGTGGCCGATGCCGCCGCTGGCGACGACCACGGCCTGGGCGCGATGCTCGAAGCCACCCGCCGCCTCGCGCGGGGAGGCGACGCCGCGGGGGAGCTCCTCGCAGGAGGCGAGCACGGTGCCGCGCACGCCCACCACGGCTCCGCCCTCGACGATCAGCTCGTCCACCTGGTGGCGGAAGGCGAAGCGCACGAGACCCTGGCGCTCGGCGGCGAGGACGGGCTCCATGAACACGCGCACGACCTCCGGGCCGGTGCCCCAGGTGAGGTGGAAGCGGGGCACCGAGTTTCCGTGGCCGAGAGGGTTGCCGTCGCCGCGCTCGGCCCAGCCGACGATCGGCAGCACGCGCAGGCCCAGCTCGCGCAGGTAGGCGCGCTTCTCGGTGGCGGCGAACTCTACGTAGGCCTCCGCCCAGCGGCGGGGCCAGCGGTCTTCGCGCTCGCGATCGAAGCCGGCCGAGCCGAGCCAGTCCTGGAGGGCCAGCTCGCGGGAGTCCCTGATGCCCATGCGGCGCTGCTCGGGGCTGTCGACGAAGAACAGGCCGCCCAGCGACCAAAAGGCCTGGCCGCCGAGGTTGTTGCGGTTCTCCTGGTCGAGGACGAGCACCCGGCGGCCCGCCCGGGCGAGCTCGTGGGTGGCGACGAGGCCGGCGAGGCCGGCTCCGACGACGATCACATCGGCTTCCTGCACGCTCTGCGCCTTCCTCTCGATTCGCTCACCGCCCTGAACTTCTACCTGGCTTTGCGATCGGACGCCTCGGAGCGACGAGGAGATCGCAATACCATCGAGGGCTATGCGACAGGGACCGCTAGCGGGCCGGTACGCCGCGGTGGCGGGGATGGTGATGCTCGCGCTGATCCCCTACCTGGCGCTGTCGGCGGCGCTGGAGCCGCTGACGCCGATCATCGCCAAGGACCTGCACACGAGCCTGCAGACGCTGAGCCTCGGCTCGGGGCTGGCCAACGCGGCCTATGCGGTGGGGACGGTGCTGGCGGTGCAGTTCGCCCAGCACCTCCCCCAGAGGCGGATGCTTGTGCTCTACGCGGTGGTGCTGCTGCTCGGGTCGGTGCTGGCGGCCTCGGCGCAGAGCGCGGAGGTGTACATCGCCGGGCGCGTGCTCCAGGGGCTGTGCACGAGCCTGCTGCTGATCGCGGCGGTGCCGCCGCTTGCGATCGGCTACCCCGCGAGCAAGCTGCGGGACACGGCGATGATCATGAACATGTGCATCTTCGGGGCGGTGGCGCTGGGGCCCACGCTCGGCGGGCTGCAGGCCAACTCGGGCGGCTGGCGGCCGCTGTTCTGGATCGTGGCGGCGATCTCGGCGGGAGCGCTGATCCTGTCTGTGTTGACGTTCGACGACGCGCCGCCCGCCGACCCGGACTCGCCGCGGGACCTGCGCGCGATCGCGCTGGCGGCGGTGGGCTGCGTGGCGGCGTTCTTCGGCGCGTCGCAACTGCTGACACACCCGTTCGTCAGTCCCTCCACGCTGCTGCCGCTGGCGGTGGGGCTATCGCTGATCGTGACGCTGATCGTCTACCAGTACCGCGCCAGGCAACCGCTGTTGACGATCCGCACGATGATGGGCAGCACGATGCCGGTGGCGGGGGTGTCGGTGGCGCTGTTCGCGGCGGCGGCATCGGTGTCCGCGACGGCGCTGACGGCTGCGGTGCTGCTCCAGCGCTACGGAGCGCTGCACGTGGGACTGCTGTACCTGCCGGAGGTGGCGGGGGCGGTGATCACTGCGGTCCTGCTGGGGGTGGTGTTCAACAAGCGGGCGCTGCACTACCTGCCGCTGGCGGGCATGATCTTCCTCGCGGCGGGCATCGCGGTGTTCCGCGTGGAAGTGCCCTCCAGCGAAGCGCTCACGCTGATCGGCTCGGGCCTCACCGGCATCGGTCTCGGCGCGACGGTGGCGCCGGCGCTGTTCGTGGCGGGCTTCTCGCTGCCCTCGGCGAACCTGCAGCGGGTGTTCGCGATCGTGGAGCTGCTGCGGGCGGTGGCGGCGTTCATGGTGGCGCCGATCTTCGCCCACATCGCCCTCACCGTCGGCGGGAGCCTCGACGCGGGCACCGGCATAGCGCTCTCGATCAGCCTGGGGCTCGCGCTCGCAGGGGCGGCGATCGGCGTGCTCATCTACGCGCTCGGCGGGGCGCGGCCGCGGACGCCGGACATCGATCGGTTCCTCGAGGGCGACCTGCCGGCCTGGTACTCGCCGCCGCTGCTGGCAAAGCTGCGGGGCCGGCACACGAAGCCCAGCGCCACGCCGGCGATGGAGAGCTCGGACTGAGATGACGCCGAGCGAGGAGTCCGCCACGGCCGCGACCAGATCGCTGGGGCCGATCCTGTTCGCCTACGACGGCTCGGAGCTGGCGAAGCTGGCGATCGACGAGGCAGGCCTGCAGCTCGCGAGCGGGCGGGAGGCGCTCGTGCTGTGCGTGTGGCAGCCGGCGGACGTCGGCTTCGTGCCGGCGCAGGAGCAGCACTTCGACGCGGCGCAGGCCAGCGAGGTGCGCAAGGCGGCCGAGCGGACCGCCGCGCAGGGAGCCGCGCTGGCCAACCGGGCGGGCTTCCGGGCTGGCAGCATGGCCATTC
>DATJMB010000092.1:0-2464 GCA_035508995.1 Solirubrobacteraceae bacterium
TGCCGCTGGTGCTCAAACGGCTGGCGGAAGCGGGGCTGCTGCAGGAGGAGGCGCTCACGGTGACGGGGCGCACGATCGGCGAGCACGCGCGCGCGGCCCAGGAGACGCCGGGCCAGCGGGTGGTGCGAGGCCTCGACGATCCGCTGAAAGCCACGGGTGGCTTCGCGATCCTGCGCGGGAACGTGGCGCCGGAGGGCTGCGTGGTGAAGCTCGCGGGACACGAGCGCCGCCGTCACAGCGGGCCGGCGCGGGTGTTCGACGGCGAGGAGGCGGCGATGAGGGCGGTGCTCGCGAAGGAGATCCGTGCGGGAGACGTGGTGGTGATCCGCGCCGAGGGCCCCGCGGGGGGGCCGGGGATGCGGGAGATGCTGGCGGTGACGGCGGCAATCGTGGGGGAGGGTCTCGGGGAGAGCGTGGCGCTGATCACAGACGGGCGCTTCTCGGGGGCCACCCACGGCTTCATGGCCGCCCATGTGGCGCCGGAGGCGGTGCGGGGCGGTCCGATCGCGGCGCTCGCGGACGGCGACGAGGTGACGATCGACGTGGACGAGCGGCGCATCGACGTGGCGCTGCCCGAGGCGGAGATCCAGCGCCGGACGGCCGTCTACAAGCGGCCGGCGCGGGCGGACGAGCACATCGACGTGGCGATCCGCAAGTACGCCAAGCTCGTGGGCAGCGCCTCCGAGGGCGCCATCGCGCGCTGAGGGCGCCGCGGCGAAGGGCGCCGTCGCCGTGGCTCCTCGCACGCCGGCCCGCGGTTCGGGGCGCGCGCGGTTGCGTGGGCTAGGCGGCGAGGAAGCTCTCGAGCAGGCCGTTGAAGGCCGCGGGACGCTCGAGCTGGGACATGTGGCCGGTGTCCGGAAAGACCACTTTGCGGGCGTCGGGGATGAGCTCGGCGTAGACGTCGGCGTCGCGCACGGTGATCACCCGGTCGCGGTCTCCCCACACGATCAGGGTGGGACAGGCGATCTCGGGCAGGCGGTGGCGGAAGTCGTAGCTGAGGTTCGCCTCCAGGGCCTGGGTGAAGCCGGGCTTGCCGGCGCCCTTGATCTGCTCGGCGACGAGGGCCGCGGGCAGGCGCCGGGGGTGGGCGACGACGAGCCCGAAGGTGGCCTCCCGCAGCAGCGGCCGTTTGGCGACGGTGCTCGATTTCGAGGCCACCCAGCCGGTGTAGCCGGCCACCACGCGTTCCAGGCGCTTGATGGCTGGCAGGGCGCGGGTGGCGCGGGGTTCGCGGTAGGTGGAGAGGCCGGCGGGGGAGACGAGCACGAGTCGCTCCACCCGCTGGGGGAAGGCGATGGCGAGCTCGGCGGAGACGAAGCCGCCCATCGAGTTGCCCACCACCGCGGCGGCGTCCACGCCGAGCACGTCGAAGAGACCGTCGAGGAGGCGGGCGTAGCTGGAGATGGTGATCCGCTCGGCGGGCATCGGCGAGTGGCCGAAGCCCGGCAGGTCGATGGCGATGGCGCGGTGGTGGGCGCCGATCACGGGCAGCTGCTCGAGCCAGTTGGGCCAGGAGCCGGAGAGGCCGTGCACGAACACCACCGGGGGGCCGGAGCCGATCTCCACGGTGTTCACCGGCTGACCGTCCACGACCGTCCAGCGCTGGTGCTCGCGCCAGTCGATGTCCAGCCATGGGGAGCGTCCCGCGGGCCCGTAGGCTTCGGGCGGCCTGTGGCCGTTGCTGGAGACGGCGAGGGCTTCGTCGCCGGGCAGTGGAACGGTGGACGTCATCGCGATAATCTATCGTGCCTTGGCGTCGGCGAAGCGGGTTGTCGGCGAGGGTGAGAGGGCGGCTGCGAGAAGCCTTGGATTGGCGGTATCGCACACGATGAGGATCGGGCACGGAGGGCAGCGGCGATGAGGATCGCGATCGACATCGACTCGACGCTTCACCACTACTGGGACACGCTCTCGGAGATCGCGGTGAGGCGCTTCGGCGTGGAGCTCCCCTACGAGGAGCAGTTCACGTGGGGCATCACCCGCCTGCGTCCGGAGCAGCTCGCGGTGTGCATCGCGGAGAGCCACGAGGACGGCAACATCCTCGCCGGCAGGCCCTATCCGCGGGCGGTGGAGACGGTGCGTGGCTGGCGGGAGAGCGAAGGGCACTTCATCCACGTGACCAGCCATCGGGACATCCGCTGCCAGGCCGCCACCGGCCGCTGGCTGCGGGAGATCGGGCTGCCGTTCGACGATCTCTGCTGCTCCTACGACAAGGTGTCTCGCTGCCAGGAGCTGGAGATGGATCTGCTGATCGACGACAGCCCCCTGAACCTCGCCGCGGCGCTCGAGCGGGGCATGGCGGGGGCCACCATCGCCCACCCCTGGAACCGTGACATCTGTGACGAGGGGGATGTGGTGAGCGCGGCCGACTGGGCTGAGCTGGGCCGGGCGCTGGCGCCGCTCCTGGCCGGGGGGGCGGGCACCGGCGGCGGGCGGGCGCAGGAGGCACGGGAGTACGTTC
>DATJMB010000093.1:0-33347 GCA_035508995.1 Solirubrobacteraceae bacterium
GGGGGCGAGGGGTGATGCGGGAGCTGCTCGGGCGATACCTGGAAAGGGACCCGCGGGAGCTGTGTTTCGAGGCGGGCGCGTGGGGCAAGCCGGCCCTGGCGAGATCTCGCCACGTGGAGGCAGGCGGCGACGCAGAGGAGGGGCTGCGCTTCAACCTCTCGCACTCGGGCGGGCTGATGCTCGTGGCGGTGAGCACAGAGCGGGAGGTTGGGGTGGACGTGGAGGAGCGGCGCAGTCGGGCGATGGACCCGGAGCGGACGGTGGCGGTGGCGCGGCGGGGCCTCGGTGTGTATGTCGGGCGCCGACTCGAGAGGCTGGCGCCTGAGCACCGAGAAGAGGAGCTGCTGGGAGCCTGGACAGCGCATGAGGCGGCGCTCAAGTGCGCGGGAGTCGGTATCGGGAACGGAAGCGGGCGGGAGAGGGATTCTGTGAAGTCCACATGGACGGCAGCTCTCGGGCTCGGTCCGGAGGCGTTCGGAGCGGTGGCAGCGGCAGGGGAGCAGGAGCCGGAGCTGCGCTGCTGGGAGTGGCGGGCGAGTGCGGCTTCTCGCGGCGGTGGAAGGACTCTCGAGTAGTCGGCGGCCCGGCGAGTGGCGGCCCTAGCGACGGGAGCCGTGGGGCGGAGTTCCCGGCGGCGCCTGGACAGTGGGCTGGTGGTGACGGTGGGGGCGCTTGGGAGCGCGGTGGACGATGACGATGGAGAGGCGGGAGACGTTGCGCTCCTTGTCGTAGGCCAGGAAGGTGAGGATGTGGCGGCCGTAGGAGATGTGCTTGGCACCCTGCCAGTCGAGGGCGCCGTGGAGGGTGGCGGGGAAGGTGGGGCCGTCGTAGTTGCGGATCAGCTTGCCGTCGATCTCGAGGCGAATGCGAAAGACGCCGGCGTGACTGCGGGCGGAGACGACGATGGGCAGGGGTCCGCTGTAGGAGAGGTGGTCGGCGGGTGAGGAGACGTGGATGGCGGGGCCGGTGAAGACGCCGCAGGGTTCCTTGAGCTGGTCGCCGTGACGGGCGTATTCGCGCATGGCGGCGTAGGAGGGCTTGTGGGAGCCGTCGGCGCGCAGCAGGCCGGAGAGAACCGCGCCTTCGTCCTCGAGGGGAAACCAGAGGGCGACGGGCACGTAGGGGTTCTGGGCGAGGCAGTGATAGGCCTGGCTGAGGTAGAGGGCCTGCTGAGCGTCGGTGACGCCCTCGGGCTTCTGGCCGGCGAAGGCGCCTTCGGGGCAGGTGGCTTCGGTGGTGCGCCAGCTGAGCTCGGTCATCCAGATCGGCTTGTCATCGCCGTTGGCGAGCATCACGGCGTGAACTTCGCGGTAGGCGAGGAAGGAGTCGGCGATCATGCGATCGTCGGATTCGCGCAGGAAATCGTAGGGGGAGAGAACGTCGCAGGCGGTGTCGGTGTGGACTGCGACGGCGTCGAAGTAGCCCTTGGCGCCGGCCTGATAGACGCCTTCCAGGAACTGGTAGTCATTGCCGGCGAGGCCGCCGAGCAGCACGGTGGCACTGGGATCGGCGGCCTTGACGGCCGGGTAGGTGGCCTTCAGGAGCGCCGCGTAGGCGGCCGGCTGGGGGCCGGTGGGCCACCAGGCGGCGGTGTTCTCCTCGTTCCAGATCTCGAAGGCGCTGACTCGTGAGCCCCAGCGGCCGGCGAGGGAGGCGAGGAAGGCAGCGTAGTCCTGGGGGTTGGCGGGGGGCTGGTGTTCGTTGCTGGAGCCCGTCTCCCAGCTGGGAGTGTCGACGACGTCGACGATGACTTTGGTGCCGGAAGGCAGAGAACGGAAGAGCTTTTCATAGTAGTAGAGCCAATTGGAGGCAAACACACCCGGCTGGGGCTCGAGGTCGGGCCAGGTGGCGAAGACGCGGACCCAGTGGACACCGAGGGATTTGACCACGGCGACCTGCTGGGGATTGGGGTTGGTGAGGTTGACGCCCGCTTCGACGGCCACGGCGGGCGGGGCGGGAGCGGCGGCGAGCGCCAGGCAGGCGGCGGCGAGGAGGGCCGGGAAAAGCCGGGTGAGGGCGCGAAAGGGCGTGGACATCCATTTACAGGATCGGCCAGGAGCGGGTGGCGCTTGACCGCAAGAGGCCGATATCGGCGGACGGTCCATGGCCGTCGAGATCCGTGGGGAGAGCCCGCGGGGGGCAGTAGCTTTCCCCTCATGTGAGGTGAGCTCGGCGGGGGTAACTCGATCTTGATGAGAGTTCCGGCGAGATCGGAGAACGATGCTTTGCGGCTGACGATCGGGGGGCCGCTGGCGATCGTGCCGGTGGTGCAGGTGAGGCTGGCTCAGCCGGCCTGGTTACGGGCCCGCCGGGAGCGGCGAGAGCGGGCGTTGAGGGCTTCGGCGGCGGCGATCTCGGTGGAGACACGCTCGGCGGCGGCCAACAGGGGAGCGGCGAGCTCGGCGGCGAGGCGCTCGGCATCCAGGGAGTCGGCGGCGGCGTCGAGGGCGATTGCGGCGGCGGTGTCGCCGTTGCGGGCGTACACGGGAACGGCGATGGCCACGATCTCCGGAGCGCACTCGCGATCCTCGCTGGCGAAGCCCTCGTCGCGAACTCGTTCGAGCTCCGTGCGGAGCGCGCGCTTGGCGACGATGGTGTTGGGAGTCATGCGACGCAGGCGGGTGGCGGAAAGAATCTCGTCAAGCTCCTCCCGCGGTGCGTTGGCGAGCAGGACCTTGCCGAGGGCGGTGCTGTGGGCGGGCCGGCGAGAGCCGACGCCGACGGCCGCGTCCACGCCACCGCGACGGCGGCTGGGGACACGGTCGAGATAGAGGATCTCGTCCTCTTCGCGCACCGCGAGAGAGGCGGTGAGGCGGGTGCGGTCGCGGAGCTCCTGGAGGATCGGGTGGGCGCGCTCGCGCAGGTCGTTGGCGTTTAGAGCGGCCATGCCGAGGTCGGTTACGCGCAGGCCGAGACGGTACTTGCGGCCGGGGTCCTGCTCGACGTAGCCGAGGGCCTGAAGGGTGACGATGTAGCGGTGGGTGGTGGAGCGGCCGATGCCCACCTCGTCGGAGATCTCCACGAGGCCGCGAACGTTGTTCTCGGCGGTGAAGCTCTCGAGGATGGCGAGGCCGCGGGCCAGAGACTGGGAGTAGCGGTGCTCGCCGGGCTCATCGAGGGGCTCGCTGCGAGAGTTGGTTGCTCGTCGCGGGCTCATCGTGCGGGCAGAGGCCTCATGGGTGTCGATCTTGCCCCACCCTCGCGGCCGCCAATAGTCAGGAACTGACTATTATATGGGTGACTAGTGGAGACTTGGGGGACGGCGCCGTCAGGGTGGCGGGTTGCCGGAGAAATGACCCATTTTTCGGCCGGCGTATAACAATGGTTATACGCAAGTTAAAAAAAGAGACCTCTCGCCTCCCCCACGACCCCTCCCGCCAGACCCCTCCCCGCCAGACCCCTCCCCGCCAGACCCCCTCCCCTGCTGCTCTCCCCTTCCCGCGGCCCGGCTGGACCGGGTCAGGCGGAGCGGAGGCGGTAGGCGGTGCGCCAGGCCCTGAGGATGGGCATGAGCAGGCGGGCGAGAGAGCCGGCGGCGTAGATGTAGCTCTCGGTGGTGGCACGGAGCTCGGCGGTGCGGGCGCTGTCCTTGGAGAGGTACATGGCGATCATGGAGGTGGCGATTACGGCGTGCTTGTGTCCATCGGGCAGCTCGGAGGCGGCATGGCAGGCGCGGCGGACGAGCAGGCCCACGCTGGTGGCGCGATCGTGGGTGGAGTAGTGGGAGATGTAGGAGTGGTCGCTGTGATCGTGGTCTTCGGCCTGGTCGACATAGCTGTCGAGCATGGTGGTGGCGGCGGAGACCCACGGGCAGTAGGCGGCGCGAACGCGGCCGATCTCCTCCTCGGTGCAGCTGGATTCGGCGGCGAGGGCAAGCAGGGCGTGGATGGTCAGGGGAGCGCTGGCGGCGCCGGAGAGCTCGCACCAGTGGGCCTCGTGGGGCTCCGAGAACTCGCGGGCCACCCAATCCTTGAGCAGCAGCTCACGCCGGTGAGGGTCGGGGTGGTGGTTGAGGGCGAGCACCTGGGCGCGGTTGGCTTCCTCCAGGGCGGCGGGGCGGACGGCGGGATAGGAGGGCAGGTTGCGACAGCATTGGCGGCAGGCCTGCACGAGAGCGTGCATGTAGCCGCCGTCGTCGCCGAAGGGGATGTCCTCGTAGTAGTCGAGGAGGGGACCGCCGGGATCGATGGCGTCGGGGATGGCCTGGTGCAGGCGGCGGCCGTCGAGGCGGCCGGCGGCGACGGCGCGCTCGCTGAGGTTGTCCAGGAGATCCCAGATCAGCTCGTAGGCCACGAGCAGTCGCAGGAGGTGGAGGTTGGGGCGCTCGGGGAGGATCCAGAACAGGGCGGCACCGTCGGCGTGGGTGCGCTTGCGAGCCAGGGCGTAGAGGGCGTCGCCGCGGATGGTGGCGTCGGGGATGCGCAGGGCGCGGCTGCGCCAGTGGCGCATCTCCTCGGAGACCGCCCACAGGCCCCAGCGCAGCTCGCGGGCGGCGGCGAGGGCGAGGGCGGAGAGCTGCTCGCAGCGCAGGGGGGTGGGGTCGTGTGGAGCGGGCGGGTGGAGGGTGGCGACGTCGCGAGCCCTGCGGCTGGCCCCAGACGGGGGATGGAGGGTCGCGACGTCCCGGTTGCGTGCCCTAGTCGGACAGGCCGAGAGCAGGTGAGACGCGTGCGACAAGGTATCCGGGGAGGGCGGTTACGGCGATCGCGACGAGGACCACGAGGACGAAGCTGCTGACGGCGACGAGGACCGCCACGGAGAACACCACGGGAAAGCTCGTCACGGCGAGCAGGGCGCGGCTGCCGAGGACCTGGCCGTAGAGGCCGAAGGCGGCTCCGATGGAGCAGCCGGAGCCGAGCAGGAGCACGCTCTCGAGCAGGAGGGCGCGCCAGACCTGCATGCTGGTGCGGCCGTCGAGCTTCAGGCGCGCCAGCCGGGTGCGGCGCTGCCAGATCATCGAGCCCATGGCGGCGGTGATGGCGAGGATGGCGGCGATCAGCACGAGGGTGGCGATCTGGCTCAGGCGGGCGAGGCCCTGGCGGCTGGCGGCGCGCTCCATGAGATCGCGGTCAGCGGCGGTTTGGACGGTGAGGCCGCTGGTGGGGCCGAGGGCGGCGGACACCGCGCGGGCCACCGTGGCGGGGTTGGCGACGGAGCTCAGTGAGATCTCGTAGGCGCTCGGGTCGGGGCTGGCCCAGGCGCGAATGTAGTCGGCGGCGCCGAGGACGATGGCGCCGGAGGGCCAGCCGATGTTGGTGCTCAGGGCGGCAACGCGCAGGAGGATCGGCACGGGGGCGGGCAGCAGGAAGGAGTCGCCCACGCCCAGGCCGAGTTCCTGGGCGATGCCACGGGACATCACCGCCCAGCCGCCGGCGCGCAGGCGGGCGTCGGCGAGAGGCAGGCTGCCGCTCAGCAGCTGATGGGGGGGCACAAGGTTGGGCTGGCCGGGAGGCTGGGCGGTGACCCACACGCGGCGGTCGCCGAAGTCCAGGAAGCTGCCGCGAAAGAGGCGGACGGCGTGCACGCCGGGGAGACGGCGCAGGACACGCAGGCGGGCGATCCGGAAGGGGGTGGTGGCGAGCAGGTTGGATTGGCCGCGGGGAAAGGCCCACACGGCCGCCGCGGAGGTGACGTCGGCGGCGGAGGTGTCCAGGCCGCGCTGGAGATCCATGCGGGCGCCCTGGATGGCGACGCTGCCGAACACGGCGATGGCGGCGGTGGAGGCGATGGCGACGGTGCGCGACCAGGAGGCCTGCGAGCGCAGCTCGGCGACGGCCAGGAAGGGGGCGGCGACGGGCAGGTCCACGGTGAGGCGATCGACGAGGGCGAGAACCAGGCGAATGCAGGAGGGGAGCAGCAGCAACAACGCGGCGGTGAGGGTGACGACGCCTACGATCGCGTGGTCGGGGGCGAAGAGCAGCACGAGGGTGGTGGCCAGCAGGCAGCAGGCGCCGGCGAGGAGTAACAGGGAGGGCGGGAGCAGGGCGCGGCGTTTGCGCTCCACGGCGGCGAGAGGACGGTGGGAGAAGATGTCGCGGGTGGGGGTGAGGACGCCGACGCAGGCGGCGAGGAAGCCGGCGAGCACCGATACGGCGACGGCCTGCCAGGTGACGATCCGCTGGGAGCCGATCGGGAAGGCGAAGGCGAGGAAGCCGGGACTCGTCTGGGAGAGGCGTGCGGAGAGGAGATCGCCGAGGGCCAGACCCAGCAGGCAGCCCACGAAGGTGAGCACGAGGGCGTCGAGCAGCAAAACCTGGACGACGCTCGCGGGGCTGTAGCCGTCGAGGCGCAGGTCGGCGATCAGCCGGCGTCGGCCGGGCATGGTGAAGAGGATTGCGTTGAAGGCGAACAGGAAGCCCACCAGTGCGCTGATGGCGGCGAAGAGGCCGGTGGATTGGTTGGTGGGCGTGGCGGCGTTGGCCAGCAGGGTGGAGTCGAAGTCGGCGGGCTCGAGGTTGAGGCGATGTGCGGCGGCGAGGCGGGCGAGCTCCGCCTGCACCTCCTGCTGGCGGTCGGCGGGGGAGCGGACGAAGACCCTCGAGATCACTCCCGGCGTGCCGGCGAGCTGCTGGGCGAAGGCGAGGGGGGCGAGCAGCACGGGGCTGTCGGCGAGGGGGCCGATTTCGCCGGAGCGGAGTGTCAAGCCGAGGAGCACGCGGCGGCTGGAGGCGCCGATGTCCACGGTGACGGGCTGCAGGTTGCCGACGCCCAGCTGGCTGGCGATGGGCTCGGGCAGGGCGACCACGTGCTGGCGGGAGAGGGCGGCGGCGCTGAAGTGCTGCAGTACGGCGCCACCGAGATGCACGAAGCTCGGCTCGGCGCCGATCAGTTCGACCGAGCGTTCGCCACGGGGGCCGATCACGTTGGCCGGCAGGTCGAGCACGGGGGCCGCGGAGATGACGCCGGGCAGGCGGCGGATCTGGGGCAGGAGGCGTTCGCTGAAGCCCTCCGGGCCGCGGGCCTGAAGCTGCAGGCGGGACTGGCCGACGAGGCTGGCGGTGAGCTCGTGGACGGACCCGTTGAGGCTGGTGCTGGCCACCTGGGAGGCGAACAGGAGGGCAACGCCGACGGCGATGCCGATCGCGGCGAGGGCCTCCTGGACGACCCGGGGGGGCAGGCGTACGCGATAGAGATGGAGAATGCCCGACAGGCGCATGTGTGCACCGGAGGGGTAGGAGAGGAGGTCGCGACCGGGGCGTCCCATAGCTGGCGAGCTCCTAGGAGGCGGCGAGGGTCGCGGCCTCGTGGGCGGGCGGGCACTCGCTGAGGCGGCCGTCGCGCAGGGTGTGGACGCGGTCGGCGAAGGTGGCGGCCCGGGGATCGTGGGTTGCCAGCAGCACGGCCACCTGACGCTCGGCGCAGAGCTCGGCCAGCAGCGCCAGCACCTCGGCGCCGCGGGCGCTGTCGAGGCTGCCGGTGGGCTCGTCGGCGAGCACCAGCCTGGGATTGGTGGAGAGGGCGCGGGCAATCATCACGCGCTGGCGCTCGCCCATGGAGAGGGTCTCGGCGCGCTGCTCCTGGCGCTGACGCATGCCTAGGTGGTCCAGCAGCGGGGCCACGCGACGGCGGGCCTGGCGAGCGCTGAGGCCGGCGCCGAGGAGCTTCAGGGCGGCGTTGTCCAGGGCGCTTGCGCCGGGGAGCAGGTCGAAGGACTGGCGGACGAAGCCGAGCTCGCGCATGCGGTAGGCGGCGGTCTCGCGGGGGCCCGCGCCGGAGACCCGCTGGCCGTCGAGCAGCACGGCGCCGTGATCGGGGGGGACGACGGCGGCGACGAGCAGCAGCAGAGTCGTCTTGCCGGAGCCGCTGGGGCCGTACATAGCCAGGAACTCGCCGGGGAGGACGGTCAGGGAGACGCGGTCCACCGCGGAGATCGACTCGGCGCCGTCGATCTCGTAGCGCTTGGTGAGTTCGCGCAGCTCGAGCACCGCGACTCAGAGGGAACGCTGGTGTCCGGGGAAGTCGATCACGTTCTCCTCGTCCTCCTCCTGGCCGTCCTGGGAGAGGATCAGGCCGCCTTCGCTGAGGGAGCCGATGCGATGGGCGCCCAGCATCTCGGGCATGTCGGGCACCGTCATGAGCACGCCGAGCCCGTCCTGCTCGGCGGCGGCGGCAAGCAGGCCGATGACCTCCTCGCGCTGGAGGATGTCGAGGTTGGCGGTGGGGTCGTCGGCGATCAGCAGCCTGGGCTCGCGGACCAGCGCGTGGGCGATGCACACAAGCGTTCGCTCGCTGTCGGTGAGTGCGCTCCAGCGCCGTTGGGCGCAGTCGCGGACGCCCACCTGGGCGAGGGCGGCGCTGGCACGGCGCAGGGCCTCGCGACGGGAGGCGCGTCCCAGCAGAGGCAGAGCGACGTACTCGATCGCGAGCATCCCCTCGCTGAGGGGGCCGCTGCGCTGCACCCAGCCGATGGAGGTGCTGAGCAGGTAGGCGAGACCGGGCCGGGGGGCGCTCAGGTCGTGGCCTTCGAAGCTCACGATCCCCCTATCTGGCGCCTCCAGGCCGGCGGCGACCTTCAGCAGGGTGGTCTTGCCGGCTCCCCTGCGACCCCAGATGGCGACGATCTCGCCGGCGCGGACGTCGAGGGAGACGTCGGCGAGAACCACGGTCTCGTTGGGACCGCGCCAGTAGCTCTTGCTCGTGTGGCTCAGCGAGAGCAGCGGGCTCATGGGCTACTCGGGTGGGACGATGCGCGGCCGGGCCAGCTCGTGTGGGGCTGTCGGACGGCGGCCGTCTGGGCCACTGGTGTGCTGGCTGAGGAACAGCTTCATCGTGGTGCGGGCCTCCTGGAGCCACTCCACGCGCAGGCGCAGCTGTTTGACCTCGGTGTCTCTGACCAGCCGGGCGGCGACCTCCGACCAGCTGCGCTGGGCGCCGGTGACTGCGCGGCGGGCTTCGCGGGCGAGGGCGGCGAGGCGCTCCACGCAGTCCTGCTCCTGCAAGAGGGACATCTCGATCAGTCGCGGCAGCTCGTGGGGGCGGGCCATGACCAGCTTGAGCTCGAGCTCCTGGCGAGGGGCCTCCAGGGCGGAGGGGCCGAATATCCACTCGTCGAAGAAGGCCACGCCGCCGGGGGTGGCGCTGTAGATGGTGCGGGCCTGGCGGCCGGAGCTGTGGCTGGTGTCGCTTTCGTCGGCGCTCACGAGCTTGGCGCTGGAGAGCTCTTCCAGGGCGGCGTAGACGGCCGTGCGGGACCACGCCCAGGGGCCGCACCGCTGAGACAGACGCTTGTGCAGGCCGTATCCGTAGTCGGGCCTCTCGATCACGAGCCCCAGGACCGCATGCTTGGATGCCATCGCTCGAATCCGCCCCTTTCGCCGACCGCGCTCTGCGCGAGCCACCGCCGCGATCGATCTTACGCGATCACGCGTAAATGTGAACTTTTCTAATAACATGACAGTTGATAGACAGACCGTCCCCGCCCGGTGGTCGCGGCCTAAAGAGGGGCGGGGCGCGGCGGCTCAGTAGCTGAAGGGGAGCTCGTCGGCGATGTCGGCGAGACGGGGAGCGGCGGTGTCGCGCTCGGAGGGAATGAGCTCCGCCGCGGGGATGGGCCATTGGATTGCCACGTCGGGGTCGTCGTAGGCGATGCCGCGCTCGACGTCGGCGGAGTAGTAGTTGCTCTGCTTGTAGAGCACGTCAGCCACGTCGCTGAGCACGCAGAAGCCGTGGGCGAAGCCGACGGGGCAGTAGAGGAGGCGGGCGTTCTCGTCGGTGAGCTCGAAGGCCTCCCACTGAGCGAAGGTGGGAGAGCCTTTGCGGATGTCCACGAGCACGTCGCAGATGGCGCCGCGGCCGGCGCGCACGAGCTTGGCGGCGCCGGCGCCGATCTGGAAGTGCATCCCCCGCACCACGCCCCGTCGGGAGCGGGAGTGGTTGTCCTGAACCATCTCCTCGAGGACGCCGAGCTCGGCGAAGGTGGAGCGGCGGTAGGTCTCCATGAAGAAGCCGCGGTCGTCGCCGAAGCGGGGCGGGGCCATCAGGATGGGGCCGTCCAGGCGGGTGGGGATCAGTTCCATTGGGTTCCTCCGGTGGGTGTGGCCGCGGAGACTAGCTTGAGGCGCCCGCCAGCAGAAATGCGTCCGTTTCGGCCAGCGCGCGCGGGGTGCCTATCTCATAGAAGCGCTCGTGTGCCTCGAAGCCGTAGAGCAGGCGCTCGCGCGCCAGCACGAGATACAGGTCAGAGAGATCGCGGGTGTCCGGCGGCACACGCTCCAGTGCCACCCGCTCGAGTCCGCCGAGCCCGTAATCGATCCAGCGCATGTCGGGCGTGGGCGCGCGCTTGTCGTAGCGAACGATCATGCCGTCTCGGAAGACCGCATTGGAGCTGTCCCAACGCCCTTCGTTGCGCAGCACCGCCATCACGGCAGGCCGGCCGCTCTGCAACCACCGTCGCGCCACAGCCCTGTAGTCGATCCGCAGATAGGTGTCGCCGTAGAGCACGAGGAACCGTTCGCCCAGCAGCGGCAGGGCGCGTCTGATGGCGCCGAGCGTGCCATCGAGGTCAGGGCGGTCGTAGCTGTAGCCGATCCTGATGGCGAATCGCTCGGCGCCTATGACCTCCTCGATCTGCTCGCCCCGGTAGCCCACGCACAGCACCACCTCGCGCACACCATGGTCGGCGAGCAGGCGCAGTTGGTGCAGGAGGAAGGGCTCGCCGGCGACCTCCAGCAGCGGCTTGGGGGTGTCGCTCACCCGCTCGCCCAGGCGGGTCCCGAGGCCTCCCGCGAGGATGGCCACCGGTGGGAGCTCGTTCACCTCACCCATCTCCGCGCCAAACGGTCATTCACGCGGGCGTTGACGGGCGGGACGCGAAGAACACCTCGTCGACCCTGCGCAGCGTCGCCAGGTCCGGCTCCTCGACGAGCCTCCGCCGGAAAACGGGGTCCCGCCACGGGTCCCATTGGGCGGAGATCAGCTTGCCGGTGAACTGGACGTCGTCTTCGAGCAGCTCGCACACCAGCTCCGCGGCCTCGGCCGCGGGCACGCCGCCGCGCTGCAGCTCGGCGCGAGTACGCTCGTAGTACTCCTCCCCCACGAGCTTCGGGCCGGCGGCGAGCGTGGCGCGGTGCATGTCGGTGGCGACGAACCCGGGAGCCACGCAGTTGAGCCTCACACCGTCCGGCGCCAGCTCGACGGCGAGGTTCTCGCTCAGGCGCACGACGGCGGCCTTGGAGGCGGCGTAGGCGTCGAAGCGGGGCAGCGGCGCCGTGGCACCGCCACCGCCGAAGGTGACGATCGCTCCTCGCCGGGAGCGCAGCGCGGGCAGGCAGGCGGCGATGGCGAGCAGGGTGCCGAGCACGTTGACCTCGAGCGTGCGGCGGAAGTCGGCCGGCGCGTAGGTGCCCACGGGGCCGATCGGATCGAGCACGGCGGCGGCGCACACGAGGCCCCGCACGTCGCCGAGATCGGGGGCGAGCCGCTCCCATGCGCCCTCCTCAGCCACGTCGAGCGCCACCACCTCGTGCCCGTCGCCCGGCAGGCCGGCACAGGCCCGCTCGAGCTCGTGCTCCGTGCGCGCCACGAGCGTGACCCGCCAGCCTCGCTGCGCGAGCGCCTGTACGACCGCCCGGCCGATGCCACGCGAGCCACCGGTGACGAGCGCACGTCGTGCCGTCAACTGGGCACCGCCTCGCGCACGTCGCGGTACGGAGTGGAGGCGTAGGCCGCCTGCACCTGCTCCCAGGCATAGCGGGCGTCGTGCAGGTCGCCGTTGAGCAGGCGCTCGTCGCCCGCGTCGATGGCCGCCGCGAAGCTCTCCCACTCGCGCTCCCAGGAGCGGTCCTCGGGCGGGTAGGCGATCTGCTCCACCTGCGGGGGTCCGAGCTCGGGGCTCATCCGGTAGATGGTCAGCCGCTGGGGGCCGTAGGAGCGCGCCAGGCCGTCCACCTGGAGCTTGGCGGTGCGGCAGTAGATCTCCAGCGAGAAGAGGTTCTTCCACTCGGTCCAGCTGACGTGGAGCATCGCCCAGGGATCGGTGCGGGAGTCCCCGTCGCCGAGGATCAACGCCGCGTTGTCCTCGACGGGCGTGTCCCAGAAGTGGGTGCGCAGCAGGGCGCAGCGCAGCGGCAGCGGCCCGGCGAGCCAGTGGCTGAGGTCCAGCAGGTGCATCCCCTGATCGATCAGCTCGCCGCCGCCCGAGCGCGCGGGCTGGGCGCGCCACTCGCGCTCGTAGCCCAGGCGTCCGCCGTGGCCGTAGCGGGCGCGCAGGTGCATGAGCTCGCCGTGAAGCCGCGAGTGGACCTCCTCAGCAGCCCGAGCGATGGCGGGGTGAAAGCGGTGGTTGAAGCCCACCTTGACGAGCCGCCGGCTCTCTCGCTGGCGGGCAATCAGCCGCTCGATCTCCCCACACGACACGCCGGCGGGCTTCTCCACCAGCACGTGGGCGCCGCCGGCGAGGGCCTGCTCGGCGAGCCCGGCGAGGCGATCGTGGACGGTGGCCACGACCACCACATCGGGCGCGGTGGCGAGCAGCTCCGGGAGGTTCTCGCAGGCAACCCCCCCATGGCGCTCAGCGAGTCTTGCGGCAGCACCGAGGTCGAGGTCATGGCAGGCGATGAGCTCGTCCTGCTCGCGCAGAGCCTCAGCACGCTTGGCGCCGATCAGGCCGCAGCCGACGATCGCCACGCGCAGGGCGCTCATGCGTATTCGTCGGCGTGGGCGCCGCCGAACTCGAAGTCGAACACCAGCTCCGCGGCGCCGGCGGAGGCGAGCGCCTGTCTCGTGTCCTCGGGCCGGCGTGCGTACACCAGCAGGAAGCCGCCACCGCCGGCGCCCACGAGCTTGCCGCCGAGGGCGCCGCTGCGTCGGGCGAGGGTGTAGAGGTGGTCGATGCGCTCGTCGCTCATCCCGGGAGAGCGTGTGCGCTTGTGCCGCCAGTGCTCGTCCATCAGTTCGGCGTATCCCTCGAGGTCGCCCTCCAGCAGCAGCTCGTGACTGCGCAGACCCATCTGCTTGGTGCGGTGGAGGTTCTCGAGCATCTCCTCATCGCCGGCCTTGGAGCGCTCGTCCTGATCGGCAAGCACGTGGGAGGCGGCGCGAGCCTCTCCGGTGTAGAACAGCAGCAGGTGCTCGCGCAGGCGGCGGAGCACGTCTGGATCGAGCTCCAGAGGCTCGACGTCGACGCGCCCGTCGCCGTGAAGCGTGTAGGCGCAGATGCCGCCGTGGGCGGCGACGTAGGGGTCCTGCTTGCCCACGGGCTCGCCCAGCACATCCATCTCGATCTCGCAGGCGGCCTCGGCGAGGGCGCCCGCCGTGATGGACGTCCTGCGGGCGTGGGCGAGGCCCTTGAGCAGGCACACGGTGTAGGCGCCCGAGGAGCCCATGCCGGTGCCGGCGGGCACGTCGGCCAGGGATGCGATCTCCAGCGGATTGCCGCGCCAGTGGCGCAGCAGGGTCTCGCGCAGGATGGGATGGCGAATGTCGGCGATCTCGTCGACCTCCTCGAGCTCTGAGTACTTCATGCGATAGCGGCGCTGGAAGACGGTGTGGGTGAGCATGTAGACGTACTTGTCGATGGCTCCCGACACGAGGAAGCCGCCGTGGTCGGCGTAGTAGGAGGGCAGGTCGGTGCCGCCGCCGCCCAGGGAGATGCGCAGGGGGGCACGGCTGAAGATCACGCTCATCCCAGGGCCTCCACTTCGGCGGCGGCGGAATGCCAGGCGTACTGGTTGTGCTCGAGCCATCGCACGGTGCTCACCACGGCCTGCTCGATGGTCGCCTGGGGGCGCCAGCCCAGAGCACGGATGCGGCGGGTGTCGAGGCGAATCAGCGGGCTGTCGCCGCTCCAGCCCCGGCGTCCGCCCGTGTGCTCGATGGCGGGTTCGAGACCGAGATGGCCGGTGATGATCTCCACGGAGCGGTCGACGATCACCGTTTCGTCGGTGGCGAGGTTGTAGATGTGTGCGCCCGGCTCGCCGGCGTGACGCTCAACCGCGGTGAGGATCGCCGCGATGCAGTCCTGGATGTGGAGGTAGGACTTCTCCTGGCGGCCGTCGCCGAGCACGCGCAGGCGGGTGGGGTCGCGCTTGAGGGCGCGGTAGAAGTCGAACACGTGGCCGTGGGTGTAGCGCTCGCCGAGGATCGACACCAGGCGGCAGATCACCCCCGTGAAGCCGTAGCCGGCGGCGTAGGCCTCGATCAGGCCCTCGCCGGCGAGCTTGGAGGCGGCGTAGAGGGAGGTCTGCACCGGGAAGGGGGCGTCCTCGGGCGTGGGGAAGACCTCGGGCTCGCCGTACACCGAGCCGGAGGAGGAGAACACGATTCGGCTCACTCCCCGAGCGCGCATCGCCTCGAGCAGGTTGGCGGTGGCGATGGTGTTCTGCTCGAGATCCCGTCGCGGATGCTCGAGACCGCCACGCACGTCGGCGTTGGCCTGCAGGTGAAAGACCCAGTCACAGCCCTCGAGCGCCCGTTCGAGCAGATTTTCGTCGAGCACGTCGCCCTCCAGCAAGCGGACGTTGGGCCTCGCGAGGGCGTGGGCGAGGAACTCGCGGCGGCCGGTGCGGAAGTCGTCCACGATCGTCACCTCCACTCCTTCGGCGCTCAGACGATCGACGAGGTTGCTGCCGATGAAGCCGGCGCCGCCGGTGATGCAGGCCCTTCTCAGGTACGCGGGCATGGCCGATGAGAGGCAGCGCCAGACACAGCGCCGGCAGCTTACCCCGGGGTCGGCTCAGTGCCGGAGAGGCCTGCGGTTGGGAGCGGAACGGAGCCTTTCGCCGCCGTGACGGTCAGCGCAGGCGGGAGACGGCGGCGGGGAGGCTCTCGGCCAGATGGTCAGGATGGGAGCGGTCGCTGCGCTTGTGAGCGCTGCCGGGGTACTCGACCAGCACCGTGCGACAGCCGGCGGCCGCCCCGGCGGCGACATCGGTGTCGGTGTCTCCGACCATCCACGATCCCGTGAGCTCCACGCCCAGGGAGCGAGCGGCGTCGAGCAGCATCCCGGGCGCGGGCTTGCGACAGCGACAGAGGCCCGAGAGGGCCACCACCACCGCCTCGGGATGATGCGGGCACAGCCTGGAGGCGTCCAGCGCCACATCCTGCTCGGCCAGCAACTCGAGCACGCGCTCGTGCACCGCCACCAGCTCATCCAGCGAGGTCTTGCCCTTGGCGGCGGCCGGCTGGTTGGAGACGCACACCAGCAGCAGGCCCGCGCGAGCGAGCTCCCGCAGCGCCTCGGGGACACCCGGCAGCAGGCGCACCTCGGAGGGGCGCAGGGGAGACTCCAGCAGGCCGGTGTGGGGGTCTGGCACGCCGGCGTTGATGACGCCGTCGCGGTCGAGAAAGACGGCGGGCCGATCAGCGGCGGGGCGATCCAAGGCGAGTCCCTCGCGGGGGCGAGACGGCTCCGGTGGATCGTAGGCGAGGGGACCGTGCTCCCAGGCCTCGCGCCAGCTCCAGCTCATCGTGAGCAGTGTCTCACGCACCACAGCCCAGGCGGCGTGGAGACGACCGACGGCCTCTACTCGGTAGCGATCGAGCAGCCTCGCGGTGGTGTGGGCGACGGAGGCGTCTGGGCCGAAGAGGCGGGCGCGCATGTCGTTCTCGAAGCCCACCACCTCATAGCCGGCCCGCACGAAGTGGGCGACGGACTCCGAGCCCACGAGGCCCCCGGAGCCGGTGACGATGGCGGTTGGCATGGAGGTCTCTTTCTATCGCGCGGACAAGGGGACCGCGATTGGAGCCGACGGAGCGATCCCTATGTTCTACAATCTGTTGCCTGCAATCTCTACAATCTGCTGGTTGAATACTTTATAAGGTGATGGATAGGAGTCTTGGGTGAAGTACGTTCGGCGTATTGTCGACGACGAGCTCGCCGTGAGGCTCGCGGGGACGGGAGCGGTGTCGATCGAGGGGCCGAGAGCCTGCGGAAAGACCGCGACGGCCCGGCAGATAGCGGCGAGCGAGACTCTGCTGGACGTGGACGGGAACGCGCGAGAGGCGGCCGCGATCGACCCGGCGCTCGTCCTGGAGGGGCCGACGCCGCGGCTGATCGACGAGTGGCAGCTGGAGCCGGCGATCTGGAATCACGTCCGCAGAGCGGTGGACGAGCGGGGGCAGGCGGGCCAGTTCATCCTCACGGGGTCGGCGCTGGCGGCGGATGACGCGACACGGCACACGGGTGCCGGGCGGATCACACGGATGCGAATGCGGCCGATGACGCTCTTCGAGACCGGCGGCAGCACGGGGGAGATATCGCTGGCCGGCCTGCTTGGCGGCGAGCCGGTGGGGGGCGCCAAACCCGGATTGTCGGTCGCGGACCTCGCGCGAGAGACGGCGATCGGCGGGTGGCCCGGGTTCCGTGGCCTCTCGGTGGAGCGGGCGGTGCGGGCGGTGCGGGACTACCTCGAGGAGATACGCCGCGTGGAGGTCGGGCGGGTGGATCAGCGCCGGCGCGATCCCAACCGGGTGGGACGGCTCCTCGTGAGCCTCGCGCGCAACGTGGCCACGAACGCAAGCCTGAGCACGCTGGCGAACGACACCGGAGGGCCCGAGGGGACGATTGGCAGGGACACGGTGCGTGAGTACCTGGACACGTTGGAGCGGCTGATGATCGTCGAGGATCAGCCGGCATGGGCGCCGCACATGCGCTCACGCTACGTGCTGCGTTCCACTCCGAAGCGTCACTTCGTCGACCCATCTCTGGCCGTGGCCGCGCTGCGGGCCACGCCGGAGCGGTTGCTGAGCGACTTGAACCTCCTGGGCCTCCTGTTCGAGTCGCTCGTGATACGAGATCTCCGGGTGTACGGGCAGAGGGTGGACGGGACGGTCTTTCACTATCGCGACAGCGACGGTCTCGAGGTGGACGCGATCGTGGAGACACCCGCTGGCGGATGGGCGGCTTTTGAGATCAAGCTCGGCGCCGGTCGCGTGGAGGAAGGCGCCAGGAGCCTCGAGAAGTTCATCCGACGGATCGACACCTCCAGATGCGGTGGGCCGGCGACGCTCGGGGTGATCGTGGGCACCGGCTACGGCTACACGAGAGAAGACGGCATCGCGGTGATCCCGATCGGCGGACTTGGCCCGTGAGCGTTGTGCCCGGGTGAGTGTTGAGCGGGCTGGCGTAGTAGCCCTCGAAATTGGGGTCTTGGGACGGGTGACGCCGCTCAGGAAAGTGAGATGGGGCTGACGTTCAACCCGGGGATGCGAGCGAAGTGACGCTCGTTGGCGCTGGCGAGTTGCCAACCCGCCGCGAGAGCGGTGGCGGCGACGATGCGGTCGTGGGCTCCCACGTCGTCACCCGAGGAGGCGAGAGTGGCCCAGAGCCTCGCGTGGACACGCGCCACCACCAGATCGAAGGGCAGTATGGGGAATGCGGTGAGCACCGCCTCCACGAAGGCCTCGCGTCGTGGTCGGTGCTCGCGGTTGGCGCGGTGCACCCCGTGGAGCAGCTCCGATGCCGTGATGGCCGCCAGGGCAACCTCCTCGTGTGAGCCGAGACGGCGTTGCAGGCGATCGCCCACCACCTCCATGGCTCGCTCGGCCGGCTCTTTGCGAACGGCCCGCTCGAGCTCGATGAAGACGGTGGTGTCTAGGACTGTGCCCAAGGATCCGCGGGCGGTGGTCCGATGGCCTCTCGAACGGCCTCCATGTCCTTCGCGAAGTCGGGGTCCGGCAGCGCACCCTGGGCGAGCATGGCGAGCGCGTCGCGCAGCGACCGTCCCCCGCGTGCCGATGGGGCGGCGGAGTGGTCGTCGGGATGAACGATGACGAACGCGGGACGCTCGCGATTGAGCACGAGAACCTGCTCGTGATGAGCCACAGCTTCACGAGCACGGCGGGGAATCCGCACCTCGTCGGCTTTGATCGTCGTCACCGACTTCCATCCTAGCATGAGCGTACGGAAGGGTACGGAAACGTACGCCAGCGTTGACCGGACGGGAGGGCGAGCTCGAGCGCTTGCACAGCGTGGTTTCACAGCTCATGGCGGGGGGCACGGAGCGGCACGTTCTCATCACCGGCCTGCGTGGGGTGGGCAAGACCGTGCTGCTCAACGAGTTCGAGGTGATCTGCCAGGAGGCCGGGTGGCCGGCGGAGACCAAGGAGATCGGGCGCGGCACGTCACTGTCCACGCTGGTGGGCCGGTCGGCGCGCAAGGCGCTTCTGCAGATGAGCGCCCGCAAGCGTGCGGGCGAGGTGCTGGGCCGGGCGCTCAGCGTGTTGAAGGCGTTCGAGATGACGGTCGGCGACACCTCCTTCAAGATCGACGTGGAGGCGTCGGTGGGGATCGCGGACTCGGGCGATCTGATCGAAGATCTGCGCGACCTGTTCGTCGCGGTGGGAGAGGCGGCACAGGAGGCCGGTCTTGGCTTCGCGCTCATCTTGGACGAGGTCCAGAATCTGAGTCGGGACGACTACGAGGCGCTCATCATGGCCCTCCATCGCGCCAAGCAACGTCGTCTGCCGGTCGCCTTCGTGGGAGCCGGTCTCCCGCTGATCCCGAAGCTGACGGCGGAGGCGAAGTCCTATGCGGAGCGGATGTTCGTCTACCCCTCCATCGGGCAACTGCCCGAGCCGGCGGCCCGCGAAGCGCTCGTCAAGCCCGCGGAGCAGCAGGGGGTGTCGTGGGATGCGAAGGGTGTCAAGAAGGTGCTCGCATACACCGAGGGCTACCCGTATCTCATTCAGGAGTACGGTCGTCGGGCATGGGCGTTGAACAGCGGCAGGCAAATCAGCCTGGCGGACACGCTGGCCGCCAAGGCGCTTGTGGAGGCAGACCTCGACGAGAGCTTCTTCGAGGGTAGGATCGGGCGGCTGACGAACGCAGAGAGAGCTTACGCCAGCGCGATGGCGGCGCTCGGCGACGGACCACAGCAAAGCGGCCAGGTCGCAGAGCTGCTGGGGCGCAAGCAGAGCTCGCTTTCGACGGTGCGCGACGACCTGATGCGCAGCGCCGTCATCTACTCCCCGCGGCGCGGCCTGGTGGACTTCACCGTCCCACACTGCGCCGCCTACGTCCGACGCAGCTACCCGCCGGAGACGCGCCCTCCCGATGACTCGGGGCCCTCGAAATCGGGCTGACGGCCACTCAGGACTCGCCAAACGGGGAGTTGCGACGGAGCCACTCGGCGAGAAACGGGTCGATGATGCGCCAGCGATCGGCGGCGGCCTGTTCGACGAGGCCGCGACGGGCGAGACGGGGCATGGCCTTCTTGGCGGTGGTGTGAGCGCCGAGGCCGTAGCGGGTGGCGTAGGCGCTGCTCGTGAGGTACGCGAGAGCGCGCCAGCGGGGACCATCTCGGAGGACCGACTAGGGAGGCTCCTGTGGCGACGGTCGGGGGCATCCTCTAACGTGGCGCGATGCTCGTGCGGGACCAGAAGGCCGACACCGCGCGCCCGGTGGGCCAGACCGGCGCCGCCGGCGCTCCACCTCGGCCCGAGTTGGCCGCCGGTCCACAGGCGCCGCGCCGGCGGCTCACGTCAAGCCAGCGTCGGGGGCTGTACCTGGCGATGGTGGCCCTCACGGTGGTGTTCGCGTATGTCGCGCTCTCGAACATCAACCTGGCGCTCGCCTGGAAGGCGCTGCGGAGCACCGACTACTGGTGGATCGGGGCTGCGCTGGTGGCGTTCGGCTTTGGCAACCTCGCGCGGGCGCTGCGCTGGCGCTCGCTGTTCGCACGCGGCCGCCGTCCGCCGGTGGGGCCCGTGTTCGACGCGACGATGGTGGGATACCTCTACAACAACATCATGCCGGCGAGAGTGGGGGAAGCGGCCCGGGTGGTGGTGCTCACGCAGCGAAGCGACACAGCGCCGGTCGAGATCGTGGGGACGGTGGTGGTGGAGCGAATGTACGACGTCTTCGCGATTCTGCTGATCTTCTTCGCGGCCGAGCCGTGGCTCGCGCCGGTGAGTTGGTTTTCGACAGCCGCGGTGGCGGCGATCGTGCTGGCGCTCGCGATTGCTACGGCGGCGATCGTGCTGACGATCTACGGCGAGCGGCCGGTGCGCTTCCTGCTAAAGCCCCTACGCCGCCACCCGCGCTTTCCAGCTGAGCGAGTGGAACGGCTGGCCTCGGAGCTCACCCACGGACTCAGCGGACTGCGCGACTGGGAGGTGGCTTCAGAGGCGCTGCTGTGGACGCTCGCGGCGTGGCTGCTGACGGCCCTGTGCTCATACCTGGTGGCGGTGGCGTTTCACCTCGATGTGCCGTTCTGGTGCGGCGTGCTCGTATCGGTTGCCGTTGGGCTCAGCATGATCATCCCTTCGCCACCCGCCGCCGTCGGCGTCTTCGAGGCGGCGGCCCTGGTCGCGCTGAAGGCATACGGCGTGCCCTACTCCGAGGCGCTCCCCTACGCCCTCGTGCTTCACCTCGTGAACTTCGTGCCATTCGTGGTCGTGGGCGGGTTGCTGCTGCACTACAACGCGCGGCATCCGGCGACGCGTCACGTCGGCACGACAGACGAGAGTAATTAGACAATCCTTCTCCGCAGACCGCGTCACGGCAGGTCAGCTGATATCACGCAGGCTAGCAACTTCCACACCGGCGATACACACAGTGTTCAGTGGTGGGACGGTGACCATCAATCTGTGAGGTATGCCTTGACCCAGCCAGGCGATACTGTTGCTGGCCCCAGGCGACAACCGGACTGTGCTCAATGGTTCAGCGGAGTATCCCTTGCCCGCGTCGACGAAAAGCGGTAGTTCAAGCGGCCGCCAGACATGGTATTCGAGACGAAGATAGTAAGGCCCTGCCTTTGCGGGGTAGGGGATCGCGTTCCGTTCGACGGTCACCGGAGTGGCGTCGGCCACCACACAGATGTCATTACCATTAACTATCTCACGCCCGCCAGGTCCGACGTCGAGCGCGTGGCTCTTGATTAGCTCTTGCGTAGCTACGCTGCCCATGGGCGATGTGAATGCAGCTAGGTGAGCCACTCCGTCTTCGTCAAGCCTAACGAGCCGTCCGTCAAGTGGGCCATCCACCTGGATCGGGCCTACATACAGAGGCAGTACACGCGAAAGTCGATTATACGGAGCAATAAATTCCTCCATGATTACGAATGGGGTGGCATTGTTTGCGACTACCAGATCGCCCTGGGAGCGCCTGAGCGACGCTATATCTCGACGAACGTTGGTCTCCCAGATGCGGGCCTGCGGCCCACCCCAGATCGCCTCGAGGTGTATCGCCGAGGCCGTGGCAACCGCAAAGTAGAGCAGCAAACAAGCCAGGACGGGCACCAGCACACGCCCGCTGGGAAGAGCTGCGCCCGCCGTCTTGGTGGGAACTCGCGGCCACACAATGCGATCACGACTGAATGCCGCGCATGCCGACAGCGGCACAAGCCAGGCGAAGTCGATTAGATATCTAGGGTCATTTGCGATACTCACACCAAACTGGTAAATACGCGAATGTGCGACTAGACCTCCTGTAACCAGGATCGCGATCGCGAGAAAGGCCCACGCTCTCCATGCCGACGACTTTCGCAACAACGACACCACCAAAGCCGTAACCACGCCCACCTGGGCGACAACCACAAATAGCGTCTGTGCGCCGCTCAGTTTCGAGGCGGGGATCGTGAGACTAAACAGAGCAGGAACGAGTGTTTGTACCCAGAAGATCTTAAAATAAGTTAGATACTCGATCAGGCTCACAGAGCCTTTCGTGGTTACGTATGCTCCAGAGTTGATATACCCGATAGCCCAAATACCGACCACCAGCAAGTATGCGCCCCATACGCGACGCTCACACCAAAGATCCGCCAGGATGGTACGTGGGCGAAGATCCTCGGACATCAGCAGCACTCGAAAAAGCAACAGATAAACCAGCATGTACGCTGGCTTCTCATAGAACAGCAAGGCCGCGGCTAGCGCGGCGGCCGAGATCACAGCCCAACGATTCCTTCGCCCGTCAGCATAATAGCGTAGGAATCCATACAGGCACAACAGGTCGAAGAACGTATAAGGGAAGTATTGAACTCCCGCATCCCACCATTGCAGAGGCCGCGCCCAAAGAACGCTCGCTCCAAACCAAACAGCTGCCGCTACCGCCACCCACCTGCGCGAGACGATCATCGCGATCGCATTCTCGAAGATATAGATAGCGCCGCCAAGTACAAGCAGCAATGCTGCTAGGCCCCACCGATAGTCGAAGAAAAAGAGGAGATGCTGCAGCGAAAATACGGCGTTTAGCCCTATATCCCAGTGTTCATATTGCGGAGTATTGAGCCAATGCCAATTGAACCCTTCTTGACCTGCACGAACAAGCCAATAATTGTCGTCGTACACCCATGAACTATTTCTCATCACGACATAGAGCATTACCGTGATGATTGCGATCCCCCCCAAGAGCGCGCGCCGCTCCAGGGGAGCGTGGATACGCTTCACGGCCGCAAGCCACAGGTGGCGAGCTGCGCAGAAGAGACGAGCTGCGCCTGCCAGCCCGTTGACGCACGATCCGTTGGCAGCACCAGCTTAGACACGGCGTGCGGGGCCGCAGGCGTACTGACGGGATCAAAGGTTTCGCCGAAGCGTTTGAGCGCGATGGAGGCTGGGGCAGAGCCTAGGTTGTTTATGGTGATTCCGCCAGAAGGCAGAGCGAGCTCGGCGACCATCGATCTATGCACGGATGGTGTAAGCAACGTGCAGCTCGCATGTTGCTCGGATATTCCGCCAACGACAGCCAAGGTAGCCGGAGCTGGCGCGAGACGCGAGGAACGACCTACACCAAGGGGTTCGAGTTTGGGTGACAGGAGTGCGAGCAGGACGCTGTCGGCGGCATCGCGCGATGAGGAGTTCGCTGCCGCTATCTCGGCAGGAGTATCGCCAGCGGACGATCCGATGGCACGAACCGTGTGGAGATAGCTGCCGGCGAATATCTGAGGGGACCGAACGGGGTCGGGACGATATTCTGGCGGCGCATACACCGCTGCCAATTCCATCGCTCCAACCTCGGCGGCGACAGTCTGGGACGTAGCTCGCAGACCGCCGGCACCGTTGTGCAGGATAGTCACGCCGGTGATGACACAGATCAAGACGAGTCCGCTGGCCACCGCGCAAGCGCGGGCGGTGATCTCGACCCCTCGCAGAAGCTCGACGCCGATCAGGACTATGAGCACAGCGCCGAGATAGATGTAGCGGCTGGCTTCAGGCGGAGAGATCGTCGAGCGGGCGACTGCCGTGACCACCCACAGCGCGATGGCGGCGGCCACGAGACTGGCGAGTCGGGCGGAGATTCTCTCCCCCCGGACCAGCCTCCACACCAATATCAGTGCTCCCGCAAGCGCCAGCGGACGGCCCCAGTCCAGACCGCGGCCGGCGAGCCCGCCGAAGGCGGACGCAGCAAGGTCCTCCGCGAACCCCGGCGCGGCAACCAGACTGGCTTCGGTGACCTGGCTTTCGCCATAGGCCAGATACCAGAGCGCGTATAGCGCGGCAGGGATCAGGAAGATCCACATCCTGCGCATCTCGCGCCGCCATGCGAGCTCCACGCCGATGCCCACCATCACCGCTATCCCAAGGCTCGAGCTGCCTGCGGAGACGACCAGACACAGCATCGCTGCCACATCCGTCCAGCGACGGCGCCTCTCGAGTAGAAACCAAGTCGCGAGGCCGCCCGAGACCGAGAGGAGATAGCCGACCTGAAACGCCCACAGCAGGTCTTCCCAGGCCGCGCCGAGAAACAGAATCAACGTAGCCGCCAACAACCCGGGAACGCGCCCGATGCGGGGGACGGCGAGCAGGTAGATGAGCAACCCGCAGATCAGGTGCAGAACGATCACGGCGAGACGGAAGACTTCGTAGTGATCGAGGCCGACCAGGTGAAAGAGGATCTTGTAGACGATCACTGGGAACACCGAGATGTTCCCCACGTGAGCCACCAGCAGCGTATGGATGCCGCCGCCATAGTCCTTGGCGATCCATTCCCACTCGTCGAAATAGAAGGTCAGTTCCCGACCCATGTACAGCAGCATCGCGCCAGCGAGCACCATGAGCCCGGCGAGCACCCAGACCGCGTTGCGATCGACGGCATCCGCGGCGCGCTCGATCCGCCCCTGCGGTGGGCTCGCTCCGTACCCTCGTGCGCTCATGGCGCCAGCGGCCGAGTCTGTCGTCACCGAGGAGGCCATCAGCGCGCTCGCTGGTGTTGAGGACCCCCCTCACCAGCTGCGCTCGCGGCGCCGTTGGCGAGGGCGCCCGGACGCGGGCGTACGCGCGGGGCGCCGCTCAGCTCAGGTCGGCGGTAGTCGCCGCGGCTGAGATGGTGCTCGAGGAACACGTACAGGACGATGAACAGGTAGCGGCTGCCCATCTCCTGGAGCTTGAGCTTCGAGACGCCATGAGCGCGGTTGGTCCATGAGATCGGCACGATCGCATAGCTGTGGCCGCGTACGATCGCCTTCAACGGCATCTCGACGGTGAGATTGAAGTGGTCCGACAGCAGCGGCTGTATCCGATCGATCACCTCGCGGCGATAGGCCTTGAAGGCGTTGGTGGTGTCGTTGTAGCCGTGACGGAACAGCGCGCGAATGACGAGGTTCGCGAGCCGGTTGAGCGCCAGCTTGAAGCGCGGATAGTCATGCACCTGTCCGCCCCGCACGAAGCGAGAGCCAAAGGCGCAGTCGAAGCCCTGCTCGAGCATGCGGTAGTAGCGAACCAGATCCTCGGGAGAGTCAGAGAGGTCAGCCATCACGATCGCCACCGCATCGCCCGTGTACACGTCAAGACCTGCGCGCACCGCCTGGCCAAATCCGGGCGAGCGCGGCGAGCGGACGCAGCGCACGTCCCGATCTCTTGCCGCGATCGCACGCACGACGTCGCCGGTGCCGTCGCTGCTCGCGTCGTCTACGACCACCACCTCGTATGGGATGTCCTCGTCGCGCAGTCGAGTGGTGACCGCTTCGACGGTTGCGCCGATTGAGTCGACCTCATCGTGCGCGGGAATCACGACCGACAGCTTCACGCGGCGGCGACCCACCTATCGGCGTTCTGGCTGTGAATCTCGCGCAGGATGTCGCCGACGTCGTGGGTCAGCGTCCAGCTGGGGTAGTCGCGCTTGAAAGGCGCGAGATCGCTGATCCACCAACGATGATCGCCGATCCGGTTCTCCTCGCCGAGACTCCAATCCAGCTCGCGACCGGCGACCTGCTCACACAGGTCGATCGCCTCCAGCATCGAGCAGTTGCTCTCGCGGCCTCCACCGATGTTGTAGACGGCTGCGGCGCGGGGGGCGTGATGGAAGGCATCGAAGGCCGCCACCAGATCGGCCGAGTGGATGTTGTCGCGCACCTGCTTGCCCCCGTAGCCATACACCGTGTAGGGATCACCCGTCATCGTGCAGCGCATCAGGTAGGAGAGGAAGCCGTGCAGACGCGTGCCGGCGTGATTGGGCCCGGTGAGACAGCCGCCGCGGAAGCAGACGGTGGCCATGTCGAAGTAGCGTCCGTACTCCTGCACGAGCAGATCCGCCGCCGCCTTGGAGACCCCGAACAGGGAATGGGTTGAGGAGTCGATCGACATCGTCGTGTCGATACCCCCGTGGTAGCGATGGTCCTCGGGCAGCTCCAAGCGCTGCTCGAGCTCGAGCAGCGGTAGCTGGTTGGGCAGATCGCCGTAGACCTTGTTGGTCGAGCAGAACACGAACGTCGCCTCAGGCGCATGCTTACGAGTTGCCTCCAGCAGGTTGAGCGTGCCGTTAGCGTTCACCGCGAAGTCAGTCTGGGGGTCGGAAGCCGCCCAGTCGTGGGATGGCTGAGCGGCGGTGTGGATCACAAGCTCGATCCCGCCCGCCTGCTGGGCGAACGCCCGCTCCACCCCCTCGCTGTCGCGGATGTCGAGCTCGAGTCCGCGGAACTCGGCGGGGTATCGCTCGGCGAGTTCCGCGCTCGTGTGGGCCGTGGAGGCGTCGGGACCGAAGAAGCGCGCGCGCATGTCGTTCTCCAGGCCGAGCACGTCGAAGCCGGCCTCCACGAAGTGGCGCACTGACTCCGAGCCGATGAGGCCGCCCGAGCCGCTGACGATGGCTGTAGGCATTCGCTCTCCTCTCTATAGCGCGCTGGCCAGCGCCGACTCGTGCTCGGCGATCCAGGCATGGACGTCTGTCAGGATCTCCGCCGGTGTACGGCGCGGGCGCCAGTCTGTCAGGCCGTGCAGACGAGCGCAGTCCGAGATGTAGATCGGCACGTCGCCGGGCCGATCCTCCGTCACCGAGCCGACCTCCAGAGTGTTGCCGGTGATCTCCTGGCAGAGCTCGGTGGTCTCCAGCAGCGAGAGGCTGCACTGCCGCCCTCCGCCCACGTTGACCGTGACTCCGGCCCACGTCTCCGCGGAGCACAGCTGCAGGTCCACCAGCTCGAGCAGATCCTCCACGTGCAGCAGGTCACGCACCTGCTTGCCGGTGCCGTGGTGGCCGATGTAGGCAAGCGGTCGCTTGAAATGATGGGCCAGCATCCAGTACGTGAACACTCCCTGATCGACCTTGCCCATCTGCCACGGTCCCGCGATCACCCCGCAGCGGTCGATCACCGTCCGCAGACCGTAGCTCGCGGCGTACTCGGCCACCAGCAGCTCTCCCGCGAGCTTCGTGGCACCATAGAGAGTGCGAGCGCCCTCCAGCGGGAAGGACTCGGAGATCCCCTGCTCGGATGCGCCGGGCAGCGACTGCTCGGCGAGCAGCTCGAGACGCGTGTCGGCCTCGTGCAGCCCAAGCGCCATCAGGGCCTCGACGGGATACACCCGGCTCGTGGAGAGGAACACGAACTGGGCGCCGGAGCGCCGGGCGAGCTCCAGGCAGTTGTAGGCGCCTACGAGGTTCGTCTGCACGACGAAGTCCGGCCCCCCCTCCACGGCGGCGAGCACCGAGGGCTCGGCGGAGCACTCCACGAGCGCGTCCACCTCCCCCACTTCGAGCAGGTCCTCCATGCACCGCACGTCGCCGTGGTGGAAGGCCACCCCCGCCTCCCGCAGCCGCGGCAGGTTCAGCTCCGAGCCCCGCCGGCGCAGGCTGTCGAGCGCCAACACCTCCCAGTCTGGGTGCCTGGCGGCCAGACCCAGGGCGAGGTTGGCGCCGATGAAGCCCGCCCCCCCCGTGAGCAGCACCCGACGCGGAGCGGGTGCCGAAGCTTGGACGGGGGAGGAAGACGCCATGAAGCGGACGCGGATTCTATGGAAGCGAGAGTCGCAGGGGTCTCGCCCGCGCCTTGCCGGCGCCCTCCCACAAGCCACAGCTAGTCTTGCCTCATGCTCGCTCCCGAGAGGACGGTGCGCGAGACGAGACGCATGAGGCGTCTCGCCGCGGGGCTCGCACGCATAGCCGCGACCCGCCGGCACCGGATCCGCCGCGGCGAGCCACGCTCTGCGCTGCATGTCTCACCGATCATGTTCGGCGCCGACGGCATGGTCGGGGGCGGCGAGCGGGCCGCTTATGGGTTCGCACAAGCGCTGGCGCAGGAGATCCCGACGACGCTGACAACAACAGGAGCGCGACGAGAGACGATACGCGACGGCGCGCTTCGCATCGAGGTCCACCCCTCCCCGGGAACCCTCGGCGGCCAGGTGTTCGACCCGCTCTGTTACGGCCTGCTGAAACAGCTCCGCGGTGCGGATGTGGTGCACTGCCACCAATACCGCGTCGCTGTCTCGCAGCTGGCGATTCTGGCGGGAGCCGCACTTGGCAAGCCAACGTTCGTCACTGACATGGGCGGAGTCGGAGTCCACTTCGATCCCGACGTCCCGGTGGAGCGTTGTCTGTCAGGAGTGCTCGCTCTGTCGGAGTTCTCGCTTCGGTGGCTGCCCTCAGGCCTTCCCCACCGAGTCATCCCCACAGGCGTCGCCAAAGACTTCCTCGACGCCGGCACTCTGCCCGACGCGGGAGATCACGAGATCGCTCGCGTGCTGTTCGTGGGCCGCATCATGCGCCACAAGGGCATCGACGTGCTGCTTCAGGCGCTTCCCAGCGGTGTGGGAGCGGACATAGTGGGGCACGTCTATGACCCCGAGTTCTACGAGCTTCTCCAGACACTGGCTCGCGACCGCGACGTTCGATTCATTCACAACGCTTCCGATGAGCAACTCATCGAGACCTACCGCGGTGCGCTCGTGACGGTGTTGCCGTCCGTCTATCGCGACGCGTTTGGAGGCAAGTGGCAGATGCCCGAGCTGCTCGGGTGCGTGCTGCAGGAGAGCATGGCTTCAGGCACTCCCGTTATCTGCAGCGATGTCGGCGGCATGCCCGAGATAGTGGACCACGGCGTGAGTGGGTTCGTCGTGCCGCCGAACGACCCGTGCTCGCTTGGTCAACGGATCAGCGAACTCGCCCGCAATCCCGCCCTGCGCGCCGCGATGGGACGCCAGGCGCACGAACAGGCCCTCGAACGCTTCGCGTGGCCCGCCATCGCGCGGCGCATGCTGGCCGCCTATCGCGAGTGCTGAGCCCGATCGGCCTCGACAGTCCGGGCCGAAGCGGAGCCGTACCGGCTAGAGGTTCTCGGCGATCAGGGGGGCCGAGCGGTTGAACACCCAGAAGCCGACCGCGAAGATCGCCACCACGATGCCGATGGGCTCGAGTAGCTGCAGCCAGCCACCGAGTGCCTCGCCCGAAGAGAGAGCCTGGGGATCGATGACCGCGTGGCGAAACTGCTCCACGATGGCCGCCAGAGGATTGACCATCAGCAGATGAAAGAGCGTCGGGTTGAGGCGTTCGCGCAGCAGCTCGATTGGGATGAGGATGCCCGACGCGTAGAAGAGCACCTGGCAGACAACCTCCCAGATCGGCTGAACGTCGCGGAAGTGCACGAAAAGCGCGGACAGCAGCATCGCCAAACCCGCGCTGAGCACCACGAGCATCCCCAGGATCAGGGGCACCTCGAGCCACGAGACCATCGGTCGCACGCCTTCGGCGAGCGCGAAGATCAGTACGACCACGAGATTGAGCGCCAGGTTGAAGGAGGCGAGCATCACGATCGACAGGGGGATCACCAGGCGCGGGAAGTGAATCTTGCGCACGACGTTCTCACGATCGACCACGCTTCTGACGGCTCCGCCAGTGGCTTCGCCGAAGAAGGTGAACAGCACGATCCCGGAGAGCAGCGCCACCGCGTAGTGAGGCGCCGTGCTCACTTTCGCCACGTGGCTGAACACGAACAGCAGCACGCCGAACAGCAACAGCGGGCGCATCAGCTGCCACACGTATCCCAGCATCGAGCCGAAGAACCGCAGCTTGAACTCGTTGCGGGCGATGTTGTATGTCAGGTGCCAGAAGCGCGACCAATCGTCGGTCAGCGCCCGCGGCCCGTGCATGGGCGCTCCCAGGCCCCCCAAGTCGAGTCCAGCGGTCTCCAGCTCCGCGACGGTCATCGTCCTCCCTTCGATAGGCATCCGCGATCGGCCGGCAAGCCCGTTCGCCGTGTCGCGCGCTCGTGGGTGTTTCGCCTCATCGGCGCAAGGGTAGCGGCGCGCCGAGCGGCGCCGCGCCAGCTCGCGTGGCGCGGTGTGCCGTCGATCACATTGGTAGCGTCCGCGCGATGGCAAACCGACGACTCGTCGAGCGATTGCGCGCGCGCCGCCGTGCAGCGGACCCGACCTCCGAGCCGCCCGCCCCCGGTGCGCCGCCGCCGCGCAGCCCCGAGTCGCAGTGGTTCTGGGACCACTACGATCTCGCGGCCCAGCAGGTTGTGGAGGCCTTCGCCGCGGAGGAGATCTCGATGACCGGTCGTGCGGTGGCCGACGTCGGCTGCGGCGATGGCATCATCGACCTCGGCGTGCTCCACAAGGGGCGCCCCCGCTTGCTGAGAGGCTTCGACCTCAACCTCACCAACGCCGAGTACCTTCGCCGACGCGCAGCCGAGGAGGGGGTCGATGCCTCCGACCGGGAGGGCCTGGAGTTCGAGCGCTCCGAGGCCGGGCGCCTGCCCGCGGACAACGGGGCTTTCGATCTCGTCTTCTCGTGGTCGGCCTTCGAGCACATCTCGAGGCCGATCGAAGTCCTCCGTGAGATCCGTCGCGTTCTCGCCCCACAGGGGGCCTTCTTCCTGCAGCTCTGGCCGTTCTACTTCTCCGCCAAGGGCTCTCACCTGTGGGAGTGGTTTCCGGAGGATCACCACCACCTTCAGCGCCCGGAGTCGGAGGTGACGGCCGAGGTGCTGGCCAGCGACGTCAAGCCCCAAGACTGGACGCAGATGATGGCGCGAGAGTTTCAGCATCTGAACCGCATCACCGTGGACGAGCTGCAACGCTCGATGCTGGCGGCCGGATTCGTGGTGCGACGGCTCGAGCTCCTGACGAGCCCCACGCGACTCACGTCGCAGCTCGCCCGCTACTCCTGGCTGGACCTGGGCGTCAGCGGCATCAAGCTGATCGCCACACCCGCCTGAGCCTCAGCCACGAGACAGCTCGATGGCCCGCGCCTCGCGCTCGACCGATGCCACGTAGGGCAGGTCCACCACGCCACCCTGGGCGGTCGAGCCGAACACCGTGATCGTCGACATCCGGCGCACGCGATGGATCACGTCCAGGCCCCCGCCGCGCCTCGCCACATTGACCGTGGGGTAGTACTTGCCGGGAGCGAGGTGGTTCTCGAAGTCCACGCAGAAGACCACCTCTTCGCCCGCCGCGAAGGACCCTGAGCGCTCGTTCTCCACGGCTGTGGTGGCCGTGAAGATCTTCGTGCCCCACTCGTCCTCGATCTCCACCGAGAAGGCCGGATCCTCCAGCGAGGTATCGAACGTCACCGCCGCCTTGAAGCGCACCCGCTCGCCCTGCTGGCAGGCATTCAGGCGCGCGCCGGAGATGTCCTCGATCCACGCCTCGAGGATTCGCGCCTCGTGGCTGCCGGCCCACTCCTTTGCGAGGTGCTCCTCCGACTCGGGCGCGTCGGCGGCGCCCTCGCGATCGAAGTTCAGCGCCAGGTATTGGTCGGCCACTTCGTGGGGATCGCCGATCGCCACCATGTCGCCGCGCTCGAGCAGCATCGCGCGATGGCAGAAGCGGTTGACCGAGCCCATGTCGTGCGTGACGAACACGATCGTGCGTCCTTCGTCACGCAGGCGGTTGAAGACGTCGAAGCACTTCTGCTGGAAGGCCGCATCGCCCACCGCGAGCACCTCGTCGATCAGCAGGATGTCGGCATCCACCTGGATCGCCACCGAGAACGCGAGCCGCACGTGCATGCCCGAGGAGTAGTTCTTGAGCTTGAGATCCTGAAACTCCTCCAGTTCGGCAAACGCGATCACCTCCTCGTAGCGATCGCGCGCTTCCTTCGGCGTGAGGCCGAGCATGATCCCGTTCATCACCACGTTGTCGAGCGCGGCGAGATCCGGATTGAAGCCAACACCCAACTCGATGAAAGGCGACATACGCCCGCGGCACCAGATCCGCCCGCTGTCCACGGCGTAGATCCCCGCCAGGCACTTCAGCAGCGTGCTCTTGCCGCTGCCGTTGCGCCCGACGATGCCGAAGAACTCCCCCGGCTCCACGACGAACGAGATGTCACGCAGAGCCCGAAAGGCGTCGTGGCCGGAGCGTCGCAGCGGGTGCAGGGCGCGCTCCTTGAACGTATGGGTGCGCTCCTCGGGCACGCGGAACGTCTTGCTGACACCGTCCACCACGATCGGCGGAAGCGCGTCCGTGTCGACTCTGGCCATTCCCTAAGGGTATCTGTGCGCGCGACGGGAGCCTCCGCGAGCACGGTGGCCGCCGAGGCTATAGTCCGGCCGGGTTGCGAGTCTGCACGGTGATCAACAAGGCGTGGCTTGCGCACGCTCGTGCGCTCGCCGAGTCGCTCCGCGCGCACGAGCCGGACGCTCAGATGACGGTTCTGGTCGTCGACTCCATCGCCGGCTTCTTCGAGCCCGAGCGGGAGCCCTTCGCGATCCTCCAGCCACAGGACCTGGCGATCGAGGATTTCGCTGCCCTGAGCGCCCGCTACAACGCCATCGAGCTCTGCTGTGCTCTGAAGCCGAGCATCCTCCGACACCTGCTGCGAGACGGCGGGAGCGCCGTCTATCTGGACAGCGACGTGCGGGTGTTCGCGCCCCTCGAGGATCTCCACGAGGCCCTCGAGCGCCACCCCTTCCTCCTCACCCCCCACCTGATCGATCCGATCCCCGACGACGGATACCAACCCGGCGAGCTGGCGATCCTGCTCGCCGGGGCCTTCAACCTCGGCTTTGCGGCCGCGCGCGCCACCGACGAGGTGGACTCGCTGCTCGACTGGTGGTCGCAGCGGCTGCGCACCGGCTCTCGCATCGATCCGGCGCGCGGGATGGTCTTCGACCAGCGCTGGGCCGATCTCATGCCGGGGATGTTCGAGCACGTCGGCTTGTGCCGCGATCCGGGGGTGAACGTCGGCTACTGGCGAGCGGCCACGAGCGAGTTCGATCGCCGCGACGCACAGGTGACGATCGACTCCACGCCGCTGCGAACGTTCCACTTCACGGGCTTCGATCCCGAACGCCCCGATCGCCTGAGCACATACGACAACCGCACCTCCCTCGCTCGCGAGCCCGTGCTGGCACAGATGTGCGCCGACTTCGCGCGCTCCCTGGACACGCACGGCCATGCGACATGCCGCGGGTGGCCCTATGACTTCGCGGACACGCTGAGCGGAGCGCCGATGACGGCGGCGCTACGTGAGCTCTGGGACAGAGGCCACGCACTGGGAGCCATCACGGAGACGCCCTTCACCGAGAGGGGCGAGCGAGCCTTTCTGGACTGGCTCTCGGAGCCTGTCTCGGTCGGCGCTGGGGAGCCGCTGAGCCGCTACCTCACGGAGATCCACGGCAGCGATCCCGCCTTGCGCGAACGCTTTCCGGCACCCCAGGGAGCCGACCGCGAAAGCTATCTCGCGTGGGCGGCCGAGCAGGCCGAACGCCAGCCCACGAGTGTCCTCGGGCTGCTTGGCGAGGCGCAACCGGGCCGCCCCGCGGGGCTGCGGGAGCTGGCCGTCGAGGAGCCGCTCGGCACCCGCAGAGGGGAGGCGGTCGTCTGCATCCCCGTCTACGGGGCCCTGGAGCTGTTCGCCGAGTGCCTGCCGAGCGTCCTCGCCCACACCCCCAAGGACGTGCGGATCTTGATCGCCGACGACGCCAGCCCGGACCCGGCGATCGGTGATTTCGTGAGGTCGCTGGAGGGAGTGCTCGAGCACGAGGTGAGCTATCTGCGCCAGCCTCAGAATCTGGGCTTCCCCGGCAACGTGAACGCGGCGTTCGCGGCCGCCGCGCCGGCGGACGTCGTCGTGCTCAACAGCGACTGTGTGGTCGCCGCGGGCTGGCTGGAGGGCTTGCGACGAGCCGCCTACTCCGACGCCCTCGTGGCCACGGCGAGCGCTCTGACCAATCACGGCACGATCCTCTCGGCGCCGGATCGCAACAAGCCTGGGCCCGGCATACCCCAGGACCAGGATCTAGCGCATGCCG
>DATJMB010000094.1:0-14949 GCA_035508995.1 Solirubrobacteraceae bacterium
AACCGTGGTTCGCGATCAAGGGCTGAATGCATTGGGTTGGGTGGCGCTAGCTTCGCTTCTACTGGGCCTCTTCGTGGCGGCAATACTTCTCGCCCCATGGAAGTTGAAGTTCGCAGTCGATGCTCAAGAGCTGTACAACGAACTCTACGAGCAGGCCCTCGCGGAGGCTGAGACCGAAACGCTGGGCTGGCTTGCCGCCGCAGGTTATGGGTATCAGGAGCTGCGAGAAGAGAACGCCGCGAAGGTACGGCGCATGTCATGGCTATCCGGCGCCCTCGGCGTGCTGATGGTGGTGCAGACAGTCGCGTGGCTCGCGGCGCTGGCGGTAGACTGAAACCATGACGCCGAAGCCTCTGCCGCCAGAAGAGATCAAGCGCCCCACCACCTCGATCGGTATCGAAGAGGGCCGTGGCGGGTCGTCGCCACGGCCGGCACCACGGCCGCGACCAGGTAGCTGAGCCTCAAGCGGTCACCAGCACGTCCTCGCTAAGGAGCAGAGGATGGCACCTCGCGAATGGCGCGAAGCGCTCAGCGGCGCACCACCAGCACCACGCCGATCAGCAGCAGCACGAGCCCGACGATGCGCGGCGCGTCGATGTGCTGCCTGGCGATCCCCAGCAGGCCGAGGCGATCGACCACCACCGCGATCGCGAGCTGACCGGAGACCACGATCGCGGTGAGCGCGCTGAGCCCGAGCGTGCGCACAGTGAGCAGCGCCACCGTCACATAGAAGGCGCCGAGCAGGCCGCCGATCAGCGCCCACCATGGCGCTCTGCTCGCGCCGCTCACGCTCGGCAGGCCACCGCTGGAGAGCCCGGCCACCACGATCAACACCAGCGTGCCGATCGTGAACGAGACGGTCGCCGCCTGCAACGCCCCCACCTGACGCCCCAGTCGCGCGTTCACCGGCGCCTGCAACCCCACCAGGCAGCCGGCAGCCACGGCGAGGATCACTGCGAGCGTGCGGCTCACTTCGCCGCCAGCCAGTTGGCGCCCACGCCGATGTCCACGGCCATCGCCGGCTCGTGCTCCCACACGCCCACCATCTCCCGCTCGATCAGCTCCCGCGCCCGCTCGCTCTCCTGCGGGGGACCCTCGAACAGCAGCTCGTCGTGGATCGTGAGGATCAGCCGCGTGGTGAGCTTCTCGCCCGCCAGCGCCGCGTGGCAGCGGACCATCGCCAGCTTGATGATGTCCGCCGCGGTGCCCTGGATGACGGTGTTCACCGCCAGGCGCTCGCCGAGCGTGCGCACCTGGTAGTTGCGCGCCTGCAGCTCCGGGATCTGGCGCCGGCGACCCCAGAGGGTCTTGACGTACCCCTCCTCCTTGGCCTGCTCGATCGTGCGCGCGATGAACGCCGCCACCGCCGGGAAGCGCTCCAGGTAGGCGTCGATGAACTCCTTGGCCTCCTCGCGGGGGATGTTCAGGCGATCCGCCAGCCCGAAGTCCGAGAGCCCGTAGACGATGCCGTAGTTGATCATCTTGGACTTCGAGCGCATGCCCGGGTCGATCTCGCCCGGCGCCACGCCGAACACCTGCGAGGCGGTGGCCGTGTGGACGTCTTCGCCGCGGGCGAAGATCTCCATCAGCACCGGCTCCCGCGCGGCGTGAGCGAGCACCCGCAGCTCGATCTGGGAGTAGTCGGCGGAGATCAGCACGTTGCCCGGAGCGGCCTCGAAGCAGCCCCGGATCTCGCGGCCGAGCTCGGTGCGGATGGGGACGTTCTGCATGTTCGGGTTGGTGCTCGACAGGCGCCCCGTCTGAGCCACCGCCTGCAGGAAGGTGGTGTGAATGCGCGACTGCTCGTCCACGAGGTCTCCGAGCACGTCGAGATAGGTCTTGATCAGCGTGCTCAGCTCCCGCCAGCGCTCGATCCGCGGCACGATCGCGTGCTCGGAGCGGATCGCCTGCAGCACCCGCGCGTCGGTGGAGTAGCCCGTCTTGCCGCGGCGCTTGCGCGAGAGGCCTAGCTTCTCGAACAGGATCTCTCCCAGCTGCTGGGGCGAGGAGATCAGGAACTCCTCGCCGGCGAGCGCGAAGATTTCCCCTTCGAGCTCCTCGATCTCCTCGCGCACACGGCCCGTGATCTCATCCAGGCGCGCGCAGTTCAGGCGCACGCCGGCGATCTCCATCGCCCGCAGAACCGCCACCAGCGGCAGCTCTATGTCCCGCATCACGCCCAGCAGCTCGCGGTCCGCGATCTGCTCGCGCTGCCAGTCGCCGAGCGCGCCCAGCAGCACAGCGTCGGCCGCCAGCGGATCCTCGAGCTCGCACGCAAAGCCCCGCTCTTCGCATAGCTCCGAGAACGGGTAGCCCCGCCGCGCCGGCTCGAGCAGATAGGCCCCGAGCAGCGTGTCGTGGGCCAGGCGCGCGGGCACCTCGCGCAGCGCTTTGGCGTCGTGCACCACCACCGGGCGCTCGCCGCACGCAGCCACGATCTCCTCGGGCCCCTCGCACTCGCCGGCGAGCACCTCCGGGCGCCTGCCCCGTCCGTCGCTCGCCGCGAAGCGCCAGGGCGCCCCCTCGGCGAACAGCGCCCCCTCGGGCGGCTCGCTGGCGCGCACAACCACGTGCAGCTCTCCCTCGCCGGCGAGCTTTGCGATCTCGCCGGGCGTGCCCGCGCGCACGCGCCCCTGCAGCTTGCGTCCCGCCGCGGGCCGTGCGGCCGGCGCCGCCGCCTCGCCCTCGCCGAGCGCCTCCTCCAGCCGGCGCAGCGGGTCGCGCAGCTCGTAGCGGCGAAAGAACTCCCGCAGCCGCGAGCGGTCGGGCTCGTGGCTGGCCGCCTCCGCGAGGTCGAGCGCCACCTCGAGATCGCGTCGCACCGTGGCCAGCTGCTTTGAGGTGCGCGCGTCCTGCGCGTGCTCGACCAGGTTCTGTTTGCGCTTGGCGCCGCCGATCTCCGGCACGTGGGCGAGCACCTCCTCGAGCGAGCCGTGGGCGCGGATCAGCTCCGCGGCGGTCTTGTCGCCGATGCCCGGCACGCCCGGGATGTTGTCCGAGGTGTCTCCCTTCAGGCCGTAGAAGTCGGGGATCAGCTCCGGCGCGATCCCGTAGCGGTCGATCACCGCCTGTCGGTCGTAGAGCTTGGTGTCGGTGATGCCCCGCGCGGTGGCCATCACCTGCACGAGGCCGTCCTCGTCGATCAGCTGGAAGACGTCGCGGTCGCCTGTGACGATCGTGCTCGGCAGACCCATCAGGCGCGCCCGCTCGGCCAGCGAGGCGATCACGTCGTCGGCCTCGTAGCCCTCCAGCCTGACGTTGCGATAGCCGAAGGCCTCCACCAGCGGTTCCATCGCCGGCCACTGCGCCTTGAGCAGGTCCGGCCGCGAGCGGCGCGTGGCCTTGTAGTCGGCGAACAGCTCCGTGCGCCCCGAGGTGCCGGCGTCCCAGGCCACGATCGTGGGACGCACGCCGTACTCGGTGACGATCTTCACGAGCATCGAGGCGAAGCCGAAGATCGCGTTCGTCGGCTCCCCGGTGGAGGTGGCGATCGACTCCGGCAACGCGTAGAACGCGCGGTAGACGAGGCTCGGGCCGTCGATCAGGAACAGCCGCTCGTCGGGGCTCGCGGATACGCGCGCGGATGCCCGCTCGGAGTCGGCTGTCGCGGTTCTGGCCATGTCCCGGTCACTCTACGAGAGCGCCGCCGCCGAGCCACGCCCGGGTGCCCGCGCCGCGCGCCGCCACCCGCGAAGGCCCTAAGATCACGACCCGCCATGACCAGCCTCACCCCCAGCGCCCAATACAGGCTCAACATCCGCGTGGAGCTCGGCGACCGCCCCGGCCTGCTCGCCGACGTCTCCTCCGCGATCGCCGACGCCGGCGGGATGGTCGCCGCCGTCGATCCGGTGGAGGTCGAGTCGGGTCACAGCGTGCGCGAAATCGTCGTCGACACCGCCGGCCCGGAGCACTGGAACGTGGTCACCGCCGCGATCGAGGTGGTCGACGGCGCGCACGTGCTCGACACCACCGACCGCACCCTGCAGCTGCACATCGGCGGCAAGATCGAGCAGCACAACAAGCACCCGCTGAAGACCCGCGACGATCTCTCGATGGCCTACACCCCGGGCGTGGCCCGCGTCTGCCTGGTGATCGCCGAGGATCCCGAGAGGGCCTTCCAGTACACCGTCAAGCGCAACACCGTGGCGGTCGTCAGCGACGGCACCGCCGTGCTCGGGCTCGGCGACATCGGCCCCGAGGCGGCGATGCCGGTGATGGAGGGCAAGTGCTGCCTGTTCAAGGAGTTCGCCGACGTCGACGCCTTCCCCCTCTGCCTGGACACCAAGGACCCCGAGGAGATCGTGCAGGCCGTCAAGCACGTGGCCCCCGCCTTCGGCGGCATCAACCTCGAGGACATCTCAGCCCCGCGCTGCTTCGAGATCGAGGACCGCCTCAAGCGGGAGCTCGACATCCCCGTCTTCCACGACGACCAGCACGGCACCGCCGTCGTCGTGATGGCCGCGCTGCTGAACGCCGTCAAGCTCACCGGCCGGCGCATGGAGGACCTCAAAGTGCTGATCATCGGCCTCGGCGCCGCCGGCATCGCCGTCACCAAGATCATGCTCGAAGCCGGCGTGCGCCAGATCGTCGGCGCCGACTCCCAGGGCGCGCTGCACGTCGAGCGCGCCGACTACCTCGACGGCACCATGAACCCCCAGAAGCGCTGGTTCGCCGAGGTCACCAACCCCGAGCGCCGCGCCGGCGCGCCCGCCGACGTGATCGAGGGCGCCGACCTGATGATCGGCCTCTCCGGCGCCCGCGCGCTGCCCACCGAGGCGCTTGCGGCCATGAACGCGGATGCGATGGTCTTCGCGATGGCCAACCCCAACCCGGAGGTGACCCCCGAGGAGGCCGCCAGGTACGTGCGCATCATGGCCACCGGCCGCTCGGACTACCCCAACCAGATCAACAACGTGCTCGCCTTTCCCGGCATCTTCCGCGGCGCCCTCGACGTCCGCGCGTCGGCCATCACCGACCGCATGAAGCTCGTGGCCGCACAGGCGATCGCCCGCATCGTCACCGACGAGGAGCTGGGCGAGGACTACATCATCCCCTCCGTCTTCAATCGCGACGTGGCGCCCGCCGTGGCCGCCGCCGTAGCCGAGGAGGCTCGCGCCGGCGGCCAGGCCCGCCTGGCCGCCGACTTAAGATGAGCCGATGAGGGTTGCCGTCACCGGCGCGAGCGGGCTCATCGGAGGAGCCCTCGTCGAACGGCTCCGCGCCCGCGGTGAGGAGGTGACGATCCTCACCCGCAGCCCCGAGCGTGCCCGCAAGGCGCACGAGCAGGCAGCCGCCGGCCCACGCGCGAGCGGCTCGCGCCGGGCGAGGGCCGACGAGCCGGGCGTCGTCCAGCCGGAGCTCGAGCTCGCGCGCTGGTCGCCGCTCGAGGAGGTTGCCCCCGCCGCGGCGCTCGCCGGACGGCACGCGGTGGTCCATCTCGCCGGCGCACCCGTAGCCCAACGCTGGAGCCAGCGGGCCAGGCGGGCGATCCGCGAGAGCCGCGAGCTCGGCACGCGCAACCTCGTGGCGGGCCTGGCGAGCCTCGATCCGGACGATCGCCCCCGCGCGCTGGTGAGCGCCTCGGCGATCGGCTATTACGGCGCCCACGGCCCCGAGCCGATCGACGAGGAGGCGCCCGCCGGAGAGGACTTTCTGGCGCAGGTCTGCGTCGCCTGGGAGAGCGAGGCTCGCGCCGCCGAGGCGCTCGGTCTGCGCTGCGTGCAGCTGCGCATCGGCGTGGTGCTCGATCGCTCCGGCGGGGCGCTCGCGAAGATGCTCCCGCCCTTTCGCCTCGGCCTCGGCGGCCGCGTGGGATCGGGCGAGCAGTACATGGCCTGGATCCACCGCGAGGACCTGCTCGCGATCGCCCTCGCCGCGCTCGCCGACGAGCGCTGGTCGGGGCCCGTGAACGCCACCGCCCCCGAGCCCGTGACGGGCGCCGTCTTCGCCCACGTCCTTGGCCGGGTCCTGCATCGCCCCTCGCTGCTGCCGGTGCCGAGCGTCGCGCTTGACCTGCTCTACGGCGAGATGGCGAGCATCATCACCACGGGAGTCCGCGCCATGCCCGCCAAGGCCCTCGTGCTCGGCCACAACTTCGCGCACCCCTCCCTCGAAGAGGCCCTGCGCAGCGCCCTGGCCTGAGGGTCAGCCCGTGCTGAGCTGGCGCCAGAACACCGGCGCGCCGCCCGAGACCCGATCCACGCCGTAGGTGGAGAGGGTGGTTTCACCGTCAGCTTCGATCGCGTAGCGCCCGATCACCGAGTCGCGCGGTCCCTGTGCGAACAGCGCGTCCACCACCGCCTGGCGGTTGTTGCCGCGACTGCCCGCCCGCCTGATCGCCTGCAGGGTTGCGCTCATCGCCTCGTAGCCGAACAGCGCATACGCTTCGGGCTGTTGCCCGAACTGGCGCCGGTAGGCAGCCAGCACCCGCTGGGCGGAGGGCGGGTAGCGGCTCACCGGCAGGATCGGCGTGGTCAGCAGCGTTCGCGCCGCCGCCTGGTCGTCCAGCTGGCTGGTGAAGCCCCGTTCGGCCAGCGAGCTCGAGCCCAGCAGCCGCAGCTTGGGGTTGGCTTCCTGGAGCTGCTCGAACAGCGTGTCCGCGCCCGGACCGTCCCCGGCGAAGAACACCGCGTCGGCGCCGCTTTCGGCGATCTTCGTGGCCTCACTGGCGTAGTTGCCGTTCCTGGCCGTGTCCACGCTGTCGTGGCCGGCCACCTTGATTCCCGCTTCTTCGGCGTCCGCCGCCACCATCTGCGCAAGCGGCAGCTGGAAGGGATCTTCGTCGTCGAGCACGTACAGCTTGTCGATGCCGAGCTCGCGCATCAGCTCTACCTGCGCGCGCGCCTGCTTGGGATCGCCCGGCTCCAGCCGCGCGAAGTTGCGTTTGCCGGTGAGGTAGAAGCGTTCGGGCTCGTCCTGGCCGGCGAACAGCGAGGAGGTCAGGCCGCCGTAGGGGCTCGCCGGGCTCAGCTGCAGGATGCCGGCGGCGTTGATCTCCGGCAGCGACACCGCTGTCGCCGCCGAGTCGTAGTCGCCGAGGAAGGCGATCGCGTTCGGTTCGTCGGCGGCCGTCTTGGCGTTGGCGGCCGTGAGGCCAGGTTCCCATTCGCCGGTCTGCGGGTTGGAGTCGTCGAGCGAGACGTAGCCCACGCGGAAGGGCCCCACGTGCCCGTCGGCGTCGTGCAGCGCGAGCTTCTCGCCGTCGATCAGCTGCGTTGAGATCGTTCCCTGCGGCCCCTGCAGGGGCAGGCTCGAGTAGATCGTCAGCTCATCGCTCTGGCTGCCGGCCGCGCCCGAGACGCCGCCGCAGCCCGTTGCGCCGAGCGTCGCCGCCGCAAACGCCGCGGCGAGTCCCGACGCGAGGACAGCGCTGAGGCCGTGCCGGCGCGCGCTCAGCACCAGCGGCTCAGCCGCTCGAGTCGCGCCGCCCCGGCAGATAGCCGGCGAGGATCTTCACCGTCCCGCCCACGAGCATGATCACGGCGGCCAGGATGAACGCGTCGAAGCCCTTTGCTCCGAGCGCCCAAAGCACGATCCACACGATCAGGCCGGCGGTTGCGGCGAGAACCAGTCCCATCGGCTGCGCATCCTACCTGAGACCGCCGGCGAGATCGCCCACCAGCCGCTCCACCGCCTCGGCGGGCGCCCGCGGCGCGTCGGCGGCGGCCCGCACGAGCCTGGTGCCCACGATCACTCCGTCGGCGCCGGCGTCGGCGGCGAGTCGCGCCTGCTCTGGCGTGCCGATGCCGAAGCCCAGCGCCACCGGCACCCGCGTGCTGGCCTTCGCCGGCCCCACCACCTCGCCGAAGCGCTCCGAGAGGGCCTGTCGCTCACCGGTGGTGCCCACCACCGAGACCGCGTACAGGAACCCCTGCGCGAGCTCGCCGATCGCCGCCATCCGCGCGGGCGTGGTGGTGGGCGCCACAAGCGGCACCAGCGCGAGCCCGTGGGCCGCGCAGGCGGCGCGGATCTCCGCGCTCTCCTCGAGCGGCAGGTCGGGCACGATCAGCCCGCTCGCCCCCGTCCGAGCCAGGCGCGCGGCGAACGCCTCGGCGCCCGGAGCCAGCACCATGTTCGCATAGCACATCAACACCACCGGCACCTGGGACGCGATGCCCCGCGCGACCTCCAGCACACCCGCCACGTCGGCCCCCGCCGCGAGCGCCCGGGTGCCGGCCGCGTGGATCACCGGCCCGTCGGCGAGCGGATCCGAGTAGGGCATGCCCAGCTCTATCAGGTCCGCGCCGGCGCGCACGCACGCTTGGCCGATCGCCAGCGAGTCCTCGAGGGTGGGAAAGCCGGCCATCACGTAGGGCATCAGCGCCGCCTTCCCGGTGGCGCCCGCGAACCCCGCCGCGATCCGCTCGATGCCCGTCGACTCCGCGACGGCGTCGAGGCCCTCAGGCATCGCCCAGCACCTCGGCGAGGTCCTTGTCGCCCCGTCCCGAGAGGCACACGAGATCGAGCGCTCCCTCGCGCTGGGCAAGCGTCCAGGCCAGCGCGTGCGCGGTCTCCAGCGCCGGGATGATGCCCTCCAGGCGCGCCAGCTCGCGGAAGGCCGCCAGCGCCTGCTCGTCGGTGACCGCCACGTAACGCGCGCGGCCGCTGTCGCGCAGGTGCGCGTGCTGAGGGCCGGTGCCGGGATAGTCGAGACCCGCGGAGATCGAATGGGCCTGCAGGATCTGGCCCTCCTCGTCCTGCATCACCGCCGAGAAGGCCCCGTGCAGCACGCCCGCACGCCCCGCGACCGTCAGCGGCGCCCCGTGGCGCGGTGTGTCGATGCCCTCCCCGGCCGCCTCCACGCCCACCAGCTCCACCCGCTCGTCCTCCAGGAAGGCGCCGAAGATGCCGATCGAGTTCGAGCCGCCCCCCACGCAGGCGATAACCCGCTCGGGCAGCCGCCCCTCGCGCTCGTGCAGCTGCGCCCGCGCCTCGGCGCCGATCACGCTCTGCAGCTCGGCAACGAGCGCCGGATAGGGCGCCGGCCCCACGGCCGAGCCGATCACGTAGTGGGTGCCCCGCACGTTCTCCACCCAGTCGCGGATCGCCGCCGAGGTCGCCTCCTTGAGCGTTTTCGCGCCCGCGTCCACCGGCTGCACGCTGGCTCCCAGCAGCTGCATCCGCTGCACGTTCGGCTTCTGGCGGCGGGTGTCCTCACTGCCCATGTACACCACGCATTCGAGCCCCAGCAGCGCACACGCGGTGGCCGTGGCCACCCCGTGCTGACCCGCGCCCGTCTCGGCGATGATCCGCTCCTTGCCCATCCGCTTGGCCAGCAGCGCCTGGCCGAGCGCGTTGTTGAGCTTGTGGGAACCGGTGTGGTTGAGATCCTCCCGCTTGAGGTAGACGCTCCGTCCCAGCCGCTGGGAGAGCCTGCCGGCGCGGTAGAGCGGCGTCGGGCGGCCCACGAAGTCGCGCAGCAGGCCGTCGAGCTCCGCCCGGTAGGAGGGATCGGCGCGGGTGTCGATCCAGGCACGCTCGAGCTCTTCCAGGGCCGGCATCAACGTCTCGGGCACGTACTGGCCGCCGTAGGGGCCGAAGCGGTGGCGGATCGTCTCCCCCGCAGCGTTCACGCCGCCACCGCCCGCGTACCGGCGACCGCGTCGAAGAAGGCACGCAGCTTGCCCTCGTCCTTGTGCCCCGGCGAGCGCTCGGTGCCGCTGGCGCTGTCCACCGCGAAGGGGCGCACGCGCACGATCGCCTCGGCCACGTTCTCGGGGCCGAGACCGCCGCTGAGGATCAGCGGGATGCGCGAGCGCCGGCCGGCGAGCAGTCCCCAGTCGAAGGTCTCCCCCGTGCCGCCCCGCAGATCCCGGCGCTCGGGCGCCTTCGCACGGGCGTCGGCAAGCTGGAAATCCACGTGGTAGCGCTCGAGCTCGCGCACGTCGCCGGCGCCAGCCACCTGGAGCGCCTTGATCACCCGCGCGCCGGTGCGCCTGCCGGCCTCCGCGCAGAAGGCCGGCCCCTCGTCGCCGTGCAGTTGCAGCATCGTCAGGCCGAGCTCTTCGGTGCGCAGCGCGAGCTCCTCGAGCGTGGCGTTCACGAACACCCCGCACAGCTCCACTCTGCGCCGCAGCGCCCGCCCGATCAGCAGCGCCCGCTCGATCGAGCAGCGCCGCGGGCTCGGCTCATGGAAGACCATGCCGATCGCCCATGCTCCCAGCTCTACCGCGAGCTCGGCGTCCGCGAGGTCGGTCACGCCACAGATCTTCACCTTCGGGGGCTCCGCCGCGCTGGTCGCCATGCCTGAACGGTAGCGACCGGCTCCCGCCGCCCATCGCCTCGGCGTACCGCCTCGCCGCCCACCGGCCTCCGCGCCTCGCCGGGCCGCCGTCTCCAGCGCGGTCGCGCGCCGCCGGCCGGCCCTTCGCCTCACTCGGCCAGGGCTAACCGGCGGGGGTGTTCGGATTCGGCACCGAGTTGGGTCGGGCCGTGAGCGTCAGCGTGACGGTCTTGTGTTCATAGCCGCCTTTGCCGTTCTCCCGCAGCAGCCCGAGCGTGACCGTATCGCCAGGCTTCTTGGCGCCCACGTAGTTGCCGAGGTCTTCGGAGCTGGTCACCGGTTTGCCGTCGAAGGAGACGATGATGTCGCCACCGAGCTCCACCGCGCCGCCTTCGGCGCTGATGTTGCCGCCTTTGATCCCCGCCTTTTCCGCCGGCGTGCCGTGCTGCACGCTCTGGACCAGGGCGCCGCTCTTGACGGGCAGGTTCAGCGAGGAGAGCGAGCCGTCGATCGTCAGCGAGATCAGCCCGATGTAGGCGCCGCGCACCGTGCCGCCCTTCTCCAGTTCGGCGATCTCGCTCTTGGCCGTGTTGATCGGCACCGCGAAGCCGATGCCCACGCTGCCGTCGCCGCTGCCGCCGGTCTCGATCTGGGAGTTGATGCCGATCACCTGACCCTGCGCGTTGAGCAGCGGGCCGCCGGAGTTGCCGGGGTTGATCGGCGCGTCCGTCTGCAGCACGTGGTCGATCGTGAAGCCGTTGGGCGCCGTGATTTCACGCTGCAGCGCCGACACCACACCGGTGGTGAGCGTCCGTTCGAGATCGAAGGGGTTGCCGATCGCGTACACCGGATCGCCGACCTGCGCGGTGTCGGAGTCGCCGAGCGTGAGCGGGTGCAGCGTGAGCCCGTCGGTGGGGATGCGCAGGATCGCGAGGTCGTGCGAGGGGTCCTTGCCCACCACCTTTGCTTCCACGTTCTGGCCCTTTTCGATGCTCACCTGAACCTTCACGGCGTTCTCCACCACGTGGTAGTTGGTGAGGATCGTGCCGTTGCCGTCGATCACGATGCCCGAGCCCGTGGCCTTGCCCTGGCGCTCGGATTCGCCACCGAAGAGTTCGAAGGGGGATTCCGACTTCTGCACGATCGTGGAGGTCACGAACACCACTCCCGGCGCGTCCTTGACGTAGATGTCATGAGGCGTGAGCCCCGTGGAGACCTGGGAGGCGTTCGAGCGCGTGGGCGTGAGCGTCTGCACCGTGGTCACCGTGCTCGTGGAGGAGTCGAGCCCACCGGCGGCCGCGATCACGCCTGCGACCACCGCGCCGCCGATGAGCGCCGAGAGGAGTGCGGTGAGGACTGTGCGATTCATGCGCCGCAAAGGATGATCGGCCGCGATGAACGCGAACTAAAGGGCAACATCGCCATTTCTAAAACCTCAGCCTGATTGGGGACTCACGCCCGCGGCGCTCGCCGGCGCGGTGTCTCCAGCCTCCGCGAGGAGCTCGCGCAGCGCCCGCTCGGGATCGTCCGCGCGCATCAGCGTCTCCCCCACGAGCACCGCCGCCACTCCTGCCCGGTGCAGACGCCGCAGCTGGCTCGGGGCGCCGATCCCCGACTCCGAGACCACCGTGCACCCCGCGGGGATATCGCCGAGCAGCTCGTGGGTGCGCTCCACGTCCACGCTGAAGTCCCGCAGGTCGCGGTTGTTGATTCCGATCAGCCGCGCGCCGGCGGCGAGCGCCACCCGCAGCTCCTGGCGGTCGTGCACCTCCACGAGGACGTCGAGCCCGAGCGTTCGCGCCCCCTCCATCAGCGCGCCGAGCTCCGCCGGTTCGAGCGCCGCCACGATCAGCAGCACCGCGTCGGCGCCCGCCGCCCGCGCCTCGTAGAGCTGATAGGAGTCGATCGTGAAATCCTTGCGCAGCAGCGGCAGGCCGCAGGCGGTGCGGGCGAGGCGCAGATCCTCCAGCGAGCCACCGAAGTGAGGGCCCTCCGTGAGCACCGACACCGCCCGGGCGCCGCCGCGCTGGTAGGCGGCGACGATCGCCTGCGGCTCGGCGCTCTCGCGCAGCGCCCCCGCCGAGGGGGAGCGGCGCTTGAACTCGGCGATCACGCCGATGCCCTCGCCCACGGACAGAGCCTGGCGCAGGCCCGCTGGTGCGGCGGCCTGAAAGCCGGCCGCCGCCGCCGCCGCCAGCTCCCGCTCGCGCCGGGCAACCTCCGCTTCCAGCTCCACGAGCGGACGCTCGCGCTTGCGCCGCTCCACCTCCCCACGGGTGCTGCGCAGGATCCGCTCGAGCACCGTGACGCTCACGACGCCGCCGCCTGTGCCGGCGCGTGCCTGAGAGTCGCGGCCACGAAGCGCTCGAGCGCGCCCGCCGCCGCTCCCTGCGCGAGCGTGACGCGGGCGAGCTCCAGGCCCTGCGCGATCGAGTCGGCGGCACCGGCCGCGTAGATCGCCGCGCCGGCGTTGAGCGCCGCGAGCTCGGTGTGTGGACCGGCCTCGCCGGCGAAGATCGCGTGCACCACCCGCGCGTTCTCCTCGGGGCTGCCGCCCGCCAGCGCCGCGGCTCCCACGGCGTCGCCTGCCACCCGCACGCCGGCCTGGGCGGGCGAGAGCACGTAGCGCTCGAGCTGTTCGCCGTTGACCTCGATCACGCGCGTATCGGCAGCGATCGAGAGCTCGTCGAGACCGTCCTCGCCGCTTACCACCAGCGCCCGGTCGACGCCCAGGCGCGCGAGCGCTCCGGCCACGATCTCCTGGAAGGCGGGGTCAGAGACGCCGATCAGCTGCCGGCGCGCGCCCGCGGGGTTGGTGAGCGGGCCCAGCAGGTTGAAGATCGTGCGCACCGCGAGCTCTCGCCGCACCGGGATCACGAAACGGGTGGCGCTGTGGTGGGCGGGCGCGAACATGAAGCCGAAGCCAGCCTCCTCGATGCACGCCGCCACGCCGTCGGGCGAGAGGTCGATGCGCGCCCCCAGCGCCTCGAGCACGTCCGCGGAGCCGCAGCGGCTGGTGGCCGAGCGGTTGCCGTGCTTGGCCACCGTGACGCCCGCTCCGGCCGCGATCAGGGCCGCCGTGGTGGAGACGTTGAACGTGCTCCTGCCGCCGCCCGTGCCGGCCGTGTCGAGCAGGTCCTCGCGCCCCACCGCCACCGGCGTGGCGAGCTCGCGCATCGTCCGCGCGAGGCCCGCGAGCTCCTCCACGGTCTCCCCCTTCGTGCGCAGCCCGATCAGGAAGCCAGCCATCTGGATCTCCGAAGCCTCGCCGTGCATGATCCGCGCGAGCACCTCGGCGGCCTCGTCTCCGCTCAGGTCTTCGCCCTGGGCGACCCTCTCGATCGCCGACGTGAGGATCTCGTTGGGCATCCCTCAGCCGCCCGCGCGCTCCGCCGCCGCGCCTCGGCCGGGGGCGCCGGCCACACGCCCGTCGAGGAAGTTGGCGAGCAGCTCCTTGCCCTCCTGGGTGAGCACCGACTCGGGATGGAACTGCACCCCCTCCGCCGGCAGCTCGCGGTGGCGCAGCGCCATCAGCACACCACCTCCTCGCGCGGACTCCTCCAGGCAATCCGGCAGCTCGGGGGAGACCACCAGCGAGTGGTAGCGCCCCACCGTCAGCGGCGAGGAGAGCCCGTCGAAGATCGTGCGCCCGTCGTGCTCGATCGTCGTCGCCTTGCCGTGCACCGGGGGGTGCAGCCGCACCTCTCCGCCGAACGCCTGCGCGAGCGCCTGGTGGCCGAGGCACACGCCGAGCGTGGGAATGCCCGCCTGCGGCAGCCGCCGCGCGGCCTCGAGGCTGATGCCGGCCTCGTCGGGCGTGCACGGTCCCGGCGAGATAACGCAGCGCGCGTAGTCCTCGCCCAGCAGCTCGTCCACCCGCGCGCGGTCGTTGCGCACCACCCGCACGTCCGCGCCCAGCTCGCCGAGATACTGGACGAGGTTGTAGGTGAAGGAGTCGTAGTTGTCGATCACGAGTACGCGCATGGCTCTCCGATTGTGAAGGGATTCTGAGACGCTCAGGGCCAGTCGGGCTGTGCGATCGCCAGCTCGATCGCGCCGAGCACGGCCCTGGCCTTGGCGTGGGACTCGGCGAGCTCGTACGGCGGCTTGGCGTCCGCCACCGTCCCGCCACCCGCCTGCACGTGCGCCGTGCCGTCCTTGACGACCACCGTGCGAATGTGGATCGCGGTGTCCATGTCACCGGCGTATGAGAGGTAGCCGATCGCCCCGCCATAGCCGCCGCGCTTGATCGGCTCGAGCTCGTCGATGATCTGCATCGCCCGCACCTTCGGCGCACCCGAGAGGGTGCCCGCCGGCAGCACCGCCCGCAGCGCGTCCACCGCGCTCACCCCCTCGCGCATCGTGCCCACCACCGAGGAGACGATGTGCATCACGTGGGAGTAGGTCTCGATCGCCATGAACGTCTCCACCTCGACGCTGCCGGGCTCGCACACGCGGCCGAGGTCGTTGCGGCCGAGATCCACGAGCATCACGTGCTCGGCGCGCTCCTTCTCGTCTTCGAGCAGCTCCTGTGCGATCCGCTCGTCCTCGGCCACGTTCGCGCCACGCGGGCGGGTGCCGGCGATCGGCCGCGTCCTCACGCGCGTGCGCCCCGACTCCTCGCGCGCCACCGTCAGCAGCGGCTCGGGGCTCGCGCCGGCGACCTGGAAGTCGCCGAAGTCGAGGAAGTACATATACGGGCTCGGGTTCACCGCCCGCAGGCCGCG
>DATJMB010000095.1:0-3812 GCA_035508995.1 Solirubrobacteraceae bacterium
CCCGGACACGCCGAGATGATCGCCGCCGTGGCCGCCGTGGAGTGCGTGGTCGTCGCCACCGAGGCCGAGGCCCTGCTCACCGAGCAGGCCTTCATCAAGCAGTACCGCCCCCGCTTCAACATCCGTCTCCGCGACGACAAGTCATACCCCTTCATCGCCATCTCCCTCGACGAGGACTTCCCCCGCGTGTACTTCACCCGCGAGCGCCACCGTCCCGGCCGCGCCTACTTCGGCCCCTACTCCAACGCCAAGCGCGTCCGCGCCACCCTCGAGGTGCTCGGCAAGGTCTTCATGTTCCGCACCTGCACCGGTCCCGAGCCCGGCCGCCGCAGTGGCAGCCCCTGCCTGGACTACCACATCAAGCGCTGCACCGCCCCCTGCGTGAACTACATCTCCAAGGACCACTACCGCGCCTCCATCGACCAGGTCGGCGACTTCCTCTCCGGCCGCTTCCTGGCGATCGAGTCCGACCTCGAGCAGCGCATGCACGCGGCCGCCGCCGCCGAGGAGTTCGAGCAGGCCACCCTCGAGCGAAACCGGCTGCGCGCCATTCGCTCCCTGCTCGAGCGCCGCCGCGTCACCGCCGCCGGCGCCGGCACCTTCGACGCCGTCGCCGTGGCCCTCGACGGCCGCGAGGCCAACGGCCAGGTCTTCCAGATCCGCGACGGCATTCTCACCGACCGCCAGTCCTTCTATCTCGCCAACGAGACCGAGGCCTCCCTCTCCGACGTCGCCACCGAGTTCATGCTCCAGTTCTACGCCGGCCATCTCTCCATCCCCTCCCTGATCGTCGTCCAGCGCGACCTCTCCGCCAGCGACCCCTCCGCCCTCGCCGACGCCCTCGCCAGCCGCCGCGACGGCCCCGTCGAGATCCGCCCCGCCGAGCGCGGCGAGAAGCGCCGCATCCTCGAGCTCGCCGAGCGCAACGCCCGCCTCGCCCTCGACGACGAGCGCCTGCGCGCCGAGCGTCGTCGCCAGAGCCGCGTGGACGCCCTCGAGGGCCTCCAGACCGCCCTTGGCCTCGACGCCCCGCCCATCCGCATCGAGTGCTTCGACATCTCCCACCTCGCCGGCCAGAACACCGTCGCCTCGATGGTCGTCTTCGAGGGTGGCGTCCCCAAGAAGGCCGACTACCGCCGCTTTCGCATCCGCACCCTGAAGGAGGGCGAGTCCGACGACTACGCCGCCATGTCCGAGGTCCTCTCCCGCCGTCTCGCCCAGTGGGAGTCCCAGGCCGACATCTCCCCCCACGACTCCGCCTACGACGCCAGCTTCGCCACCCTCCCCAGCCTCGTCGTCATCGATGGCGGCGCCGGCCAGCTCGCCGCCGGCATCCGCGCCCTGAAGGCCTTTCGCGATCGTGCCGTCACCGTCATCTCCCTCGCCAAGCGCATCGAGGAGGTCTACATCCCCGGCCGTCCCGCCCCCCTCGCCCTCGACCACTCCACCCCCGAGCTCCAGCTCCTGCAGCGTGTTCGCGACGAGGCCCACCGCTTCGCCGTCTCCCACCATCGCGCCCGCCGCGACCGCGCCATGTCCCGCTCCATCCTCGACGACCTCCCCGGCGTCGGCCCCACCCGCAAGCGCGCCCTCCTCGCCCACTTCGGCTCTCCCGACGCCGTCCTTGCGGCCTCTTCGGAGGAGCTCCAGGCCGTCCCCGGCCTGCCCGCCAAGGTCGCCAGGGAGCTCCACGCCCACCTTCACCGCGCCGGCTGAGCCGCGGAGACCTTTCGAAAAGTGGGTGCCCGCGCGCGCGTGCGCGCGCCCGCGCGGGGCCCCGAAAAAGAGAGTCCTCGACCCCGCTCCTCGCCAAGTGAGACCAATGTCTCGCCGGCGCGCCACAATGGAGGGCGATGGCCGTCATCAGGCCCCTCAGACCGCTGCGCTCAGGCAGGGCCGCGGCGGAGTCCCGCAGGTCGGCCAGCCGGCCGCGCCTGCAGGATCTGGTGGTCATCACCGGCTTCTCCGGCGCCGGCAAGTCGACCGCCATGAACGTGTTCGAGGACGCCGGTTACTTCTGTGTCGACAACCTGCCCCCGGAGATGATCCGCTCGCTGGTGGAGCTGTTCGTCCACCGCGGCTCCAAGGTGGAGCGCGCCGCCGTCGTCTCCGATGTTCGCGGCGGCGTCTACTTCGAGGCCCTCAAGGAAGTGGTGGATGGCCTCCAGAAGCTCGGCATCGAACATCGTCTGCTGTTCCTGGAGGCCAGCGAGCAGACCCTCGTGACCCGCTACAAGGAGACTCGTCGCCGCCACCCTCTCGCGCCCGACGGCAGCGTGTCCGCCGGGGTGGCCGCCGAGCGGGCCCTGCTGGAGCCGCTGCGCGGGCGGGCGGACCTGGTGATCGACACCACCGCCATGTCCGTGTCCATGCTCCGAGCCCGCATCGCCGACGGCCTCCTGCCCCGCCAGGCGGTCCCCCGGCTGGCCGTCACCTTCATGAGCTTCGGCTTCAAGCACGGACCCCCCCGGGACGAGGATCTCGCCTTCGACGTGCGCTTCCTGCCCAACCCCCACTACGAGCCCGAGCTGCGCGAGCTCACCGGCAACGACGAGCGGGTGCTCGAGTACATCGCCCGCGACGGCCGCCTGGAGGAGCTCTACGTGCGCCTCCACGCCCTGCTGGACTTCCTCTTGCCCGAGTATTTGGCCGAGGGCAAGTCCCACCTCGTGATCGCCATCGGCTGCACCGGCGGCCGCCACCGCTCGGTGGCCATCGCCGAGCATCTCGCCGCCCGCTACGGCGACCACGAGGACCTCGACGTGGCCGTCTCCCATCGCGATCTCGACAAGCGCTCCCCCGCTCGCTGAGGTTCCGATGGCGCCATTTGCGGGGCTTTAAGTCGCTTTGCCGATGTTTGCGAGCGCCTCGCGCCGGCCCGAACCCGGGGTCCGCTGATAGCCTTCGGACGCCTGCCGGGGGGTCCGGCGCGTAGAGAACCGATCAGGAGGCAGCTCGAGCATGGCGGTACGTGTTGGCATCAACGGCTTCGGCCGGATCGGTCGCAATGTCTTCCGGGCGGCCCAGGCGAGAGACGACGCGCAGGCCATCGAGTGGGTGGCCGTCAACGACCTCACCGACGCCCGCACCCTCGGCCACCTGCTCGCCTACGACTCCATCCTCGGCCCCTATCCCGGTGAGGTGGAGGTCCGCGGGGAGGACGCCATCGCGATCGACGGCCGCGAGCTGAAGGTGCTCGCGGAGACCGACCCCGCGAAGCTGCCCTGGGGAGAGCTGGGGGTGGACGTGGTGATCGAGTCCACCGGCCTGTTCACCGACCGCCCTCGCGCCGCCACCCACCTGGAGCAGGGCGCCAAGAAGGTGATCATCTCCGCTCCCGCCACCGACCCCGACGCCACCGTGGTGCTGGGGGTGAACTTCGACGAGGTCTACGACCCCGCCGTCCACCACGTGATCTCCAACGCCTCCTGCACCACCAACTGCCTGGCGCCGGTGGCCAAGGTGGTGCTGGACACGGTCGGCATCAGGCACGGCCTGATGACGACGATCCACGCGTACACCGCCGACCAGCGCCTGCAGGACCTGCCGCACAAAGACCTGCGCAGGGCGCGCGCGGCGGCGATCAACCTGATCCCCGCGTCCACCGGCGCGGCCAAGGCGATCGGCCTCGTGATCCCCGAGCTGCAGGGCAAGCTGCAGGGCTTCGCCGTCCGCGTGCCGGTCCCGACCGGATCGCTCGTCGACCTGACGATCGAGGTCGAGCATCCGACGAGCGTCGAGGAAGTGAATGCACTCGTCGCCGGCCGCGCCGACCAGGGCGAGCTCGCCGGGATCCTGCGCTACACCGAAGA
>DATJMB010000096.1:0-6588 GCA_035508995.1 Solirubrobacteraceae bacterium
ACCTGACGCTCGCGCGCCGCGCCAAGCTGTTCGCGTGCCCGCTCGCCTCATCCGCTCCGTCGCCCAGCTGAATGCCACGGACGGCCTGAAGCGACGAATCGGGGTGAACGGTTAGAGTTGGCTTTCTGATGCGGTTTTTTCGGGTGTCTGCGGTCTGCTTGCGGTCAGGAATCACGGGCTGTCCCAGGGGACGGCGGCCTTCCGCGTGATTGGGACTGCAGGTTGCGGTCCTCTGCGGTCCCCAAGGGACCGTTTCGGCCACTGGGCAGACCGTCGCGGCTACCCAATGCGGCGCATCGCCGCGCTCACGAACTCGGCGATCGCCTCCGGTGTCGCACCCCGGCTGAAGCTGAGGATCCAGTCAGCCAATTCCGGGTCCGACGCCTCGACCCGTCAGCTGTTGACCTCAAGGAAGACGAGCATGGCGATCAGCGCCGTGGGCTTGTTCCCGTCGATGAACTGCTGGCCCTCCGCAATCCCATGCGCCAGGACGGTGGCCTGGAGCGCCAGATCTGCGTCCTGGTAATGGGCATACGTTTCCGGCCGTGCGATCGCGCTCTACAAGCCAGCGCGGTTGCGCAGTTGGTCGGCCGCCTCGGCGGCAGTCGCTCCAATGATCAGCGCGTGCAGCTCAAGGACGTCTACCAGCGTGAGATAGACCGGCTCGAACTCGCCGGACTGACCCTCAACCATGACGCCGCCCTATCGCTAGGGAGTGTCGGGATCGTGGTTGGCGAGGATCTCAAGCGCCCCGCCATGCTCCGCCACCAGACGTCCTCCGATATCGCGGATGCGCTCGCGGACCTTCTCGGTGGACATGATCCGCAGATCGCCGTCTGGAAGCTCCTCCACGAGCACAGAGGAACCCGGCGCATAGCCATGCGCCTCGAACTCCCGCGGGATCGAGATGACGTTGCTGTTGCCGACGCGACGGACTTTGACGACCTTCATCCCGATCAGTATATACGAGGATAGCCTAGCGCAGGCCGGGACCCGACATCGCGAGGCAGGCAGCTCGCACCGGCTGTTAGTCGCTCAAGCGGCGTGCGGTTCGCTTCGCCCCCGCGGCGCTGGAGCATAATGTTCGATCCCCCTGAATCGCCGTCCGCCGCAGCTCGGGCCGCATACGAACCCTGCGGATCCGCATTCGCGGACAGCGATGCGGTCCTTCTGCGGCCCGTTCGGCCCGTCTCTGCGGTCCCTCTGCGTCCCAGAGTCCTCCGAGCATCCACGAAATGCCGCGAACACTGGTCCCGCGAGCCGCAGCGTTTTCGCGGGTTTCGCCCGTATTCGCTGGACTTCGCGGAGCATGAACCAATCGGGACGAACGGTTAGATTTGACTTGCTGATGCGGTTTTCTGGGCCTGTGCGACGGATTTGCTACGGCCGTACCGCGCCGAAGCCGGACCTTCCGCAACGCCAGGCCGCCTGTATGCCATCGTGAACGGCCGTTCTGGAGCCTCAGCGCCGGTTGACGCTTCGCACTCGTGGCATCGCGGCGATAGACGACACGCCTCCTCGGACTTTGGGGGACCGATAAGCCGCGTAGTCTGCCTGCATCGCCCCGCCCTGCAAAGCCCCAATAGCCAGCGCCCTTGACCGACAGCCCAGAGATCCGTCCCCGGCCCATCCTCGCCGAGACAGCGACTCCCGAGGGAGTGCGAGTGGTGCTGTTCGAGGACACGTGGTTGCTGCACGTGCTCGATCCCCACAGCGGCCATGCCGAGCTTGAGCCCCATCTCGCCGCGGTGCTCGATGCGATCGCCTCGCCGGATCATCGAGAACCAGACGCCTGGCCGCACAGGGAGCGGTTCTTCAAGCAGGACGTAGGACCAAGCCGTTGGCTGATGGTCGTCGTAGACTCTGAGCAAGAGCCAGCCCGGATCGTGACCGCGCTCGGTTATGGACACGGACGATCGCCAGCTGGATGGATGCCATGAACGTCAAGATCGACGACCTCATCTTCGACCGCGCCAACTACGACGCGGACGGCGACGTGCTCTATCTCGCCCGTGGGAACACCAGCGTGGCGTCCGAGGCCGCGCTCACCCCGGAGGGGCACGGCGTCCGCTACGACGCCAATGGCGAGGTGATCGGCGTGACGATCATCAACGCGCGACGCATCATCGGCCGCGACGGGCACGTCACGATCACGCTTCCGCACGCAGTCCAAGTCGAAGCCAGAGAGCTGGCGGCAGCACTGGGGTAAGTCCAGGCCGCTCGAATATCCTGGCCCGTCTCGCGCGTCAGCGCACGACTCGACCACGCAAGCCACGCCGTGAGCCCAGCGAGCAGCGCCGTCGCTACGCCCGCCACTGCCCAGGCCGGCATCAGCAAGGGCACGGCGCCAAAACGACTCGATGACCTGTCTCTGTTCATGTTCAGCCATTGGCGTTTCCATGCGGGCACAACGGGAGGCGACTCGGGTTCAAACGCCATCTCGTAGCGGCAGGACGTGCCGCCGCGTGAACGCGCGCAGCACAGCCTCCATCGCATCGGCGATCTCCAGTGCCATCGCACAGGCAATCAACACCTCTTCATCGCTTCGCCAGCGCGGCTCGCTCGACCACGAAGTCCGGAGCCCCTCCTCGCCCCGCCCCTCTGGTTTGTGCGGCCCCCACATCGCAGTCGAGCCGAAGTGCGTCACCTCGGACAGCTCGCGGTAAACCGCCTCCATGCCAGGAGCATGTGCTGAGGCGTACGAGATCAGAGCTTTGATCGACTTGCGTTTTGGTCCCTCCTTTGGCAATGACCGCTCGGGGACTATCAGCGTCCTGACATACTTTGGGTGGTCGTTCACGTAGAAGACGAGAACCACGGCCTCTGCGAGCGCCCGTATGAGCGGAAAGACAGCAAAGGGGTTCGCGCTCTTGCACTCGCGTGCAATCGCCTGATGGAGCCCTTCGCTTCGCGTAATCATCGACATCCAAAAGAGGCTTTGCAAAGTCGACGGCATCCCATCCTCAAGGGGCAGGAGCATGGCGCCGATCTCGACGTACCTGCTTTTCGGCTCGACCTTTTCGAGTGCGTCCTCGACAGAGTCGAACTGCGAGATGTCGACCCGCTTGGGGGGCCGCTCTGGTTTACGCCGTCTTGACTGAGGCACTGGGAGATCGTAGAACTGCCAGGGATGAGCGAGTACCGCAGCACAGTTGTTTCGCCTTCTTCAATGGATCGGTCGGGATCAGACGTATGCCAGATCACACCTGATTCGTCGCCTAATCGGATACGAGGTCGCGAAACTCATTCATCCCCCTCGCTCCCAACAAATGCACGAGCGCCACGGCTTCTCGTTTCGTGTCGCCGTCGTCGGTTGTCAGCGCCGCTCGCAATGCCGCTCGTATCTCGTCCAGTGCACCAAACAAGCTCCAGCCCTCCGTGTCCGTGAGCACCATGCCGCGCAACACCATGACGGCCTCCCTTGTCGCCTCAAATCAACTCGACCCAACGGATTTGTCCCGTTTCGGCCCCCAAGACGACCTTTCTAAGGTGGAAGGCCAAATCAAAATCGGGACGGCCGGATTCGAACCGGCGACCCCCTGCTCCCAGGGCAGGTGCGCTACCAGGCTGCGCCACGTCCCGTCCGCCGTCTCAGTCTACCTCCACTCCAACCGCAGCCGGTCCATCCAGGCCTGGAGCCGCGCCCGCAGCAGCGTGTCCTGCGCCCTCACGCTCAATACTCCATGGCGCGACCGCCATCCTCGACCGGCCAGCTGGTTGCTGTTTGACTTACGCTGGAACTTGATCTCCTCCCAGGGCACTCCGAGCGTGGCACCCCAGAAGCGCCGCAGCTCGTCAAGATCTTGGTCCGCGTGGTATTGAATCCTGAAGTCGAGCTTTTTCGAGCTGAGTCGACGAATCCAGCGGGTCGCCAGCCGCATCACAGCCGCATCCGAGTTGCAAATCGCAACCGTGTTCCGATTCCGCTTCGACCCCTCCCCGATGTACATGCATACGAAGTCCCGAAACGCGGGATCGGCCGCGAGCTCCTCGAATTCCGCCGCCCCTTCCCGATAAGCCTCCTCCCGCAGCCGCCGGTACTTCCGCTGCATCGCCAGCGTCCCCTTCCGGTGGGCCCCCTCCGGCCACCCGCCCCCGCACCCCGACCCCGGGATCGGGAGATCCCGCACCCAGTAGTAGATGGTGCTCCGCGACAACGCCAGCCGTTCGGCCAACTCGTCGATGGTCAGCTTCCGCTCGACCCGCATCGATCGTGCCTTCTCGCGTAGATGGGGCGCGTGCGTCACGAACACATGTTCCCATACTGTGCGGACAGAAGTCTGCGGCCGGACGGCGGCGCAGACGCGGCGGGCGCGGGCTGCCGGCCGCCGCCCGCGCGAGCCACCACACCCCCGCTGCTAGCCTCCCGCCCGCCATGGCCGAGATCCAGCCCCTGCGCGCTCTCCACTACGACCTCTCCGCGGTGAGCTCCCTGGCCGACGTCACCGCGCCGCCCTACGACGTCATCGACGCCCATCAGCGCCGTGCCCTGCTGGAGCGCTCCCCCTACAACATCGTCGCCGTGGACCTCCCCCAGGCCTGGGGCGAGGAGCAGCCCGACGCGCCCGCCGGCGAGGGGCCCCCGCCGGACCCCTACGCCGTGTCCGCCTCCCTGCTGGAGCAGTGGCGGCTCCAGGGCATCCTCGTGCGTGACCGCGAGACCGCCATCTGGGCACACGAGCAGGACTACACCGGCCCCGACGGCCTGCGCCGCACCCGCCGGGGGTTCTTCTGCCGGGTCCGCATCGAGGACTACGGCCCCGGCCGGGTCCGCCCCCACGAGCGCACCCATCCGGGCCCCAAGGAGGACCGTCTGCGCCTCACCCGCGCCACCCGCGCCAACGTCTCGCCGATCTTCTCCCTCTACTCCGATCCCCAACAGGCCGCCTGGAGCGCCCTGGAGGCCCACACCGCGGAGGCTCCCTGGGGGGAGGTCACAGACGGCGAGAACACCACCCACCGCCTCTGGCGCGTCTCCGACCCCGAGGCCATCGCCGCCGTCCAGGCCGCCGCCTCTCACTCCGAGCTGCTGATCGCCGATGGCCACCACCGCTACGAGACCATGCAGGCCTACGCCCACGAGGTGGGCGGCGAGGGCGATCACAACTACATCCTCATGTGCCTCGTCGCCCTCGAGGACCCCGGCCTCACGGTCTTTCCCACCCATCGCCTCATCGGCGACCTCGACGAGGACCGCCGCGCCGCCCTGCGAGAGACGCTCCAGCGGGACTTCCACATCGCCGAGGTGCCCCTCGAGCGGATCGCCCCCGAGCCCCAGCTCGACCACGCCGGCGGCCTGCTCGAGCTCGGCTACATCGACCACCGCGAGAACCGGCCCCTGCGTCTGACCCTGCGCGAGCAGTCCATCGCCGACGCCGCCCTCGGCGGCCACTCCGAGGCCTACCGCCACCTCGACACCGGCGTCCTGGAGGCGCTCCTGCTCAAGGGTCCCCTGGGTCTCACCGACGAGCACATCTCCCACCTCCACGGCCTCTTCTACGCCCGCTCCACCGAGGAGGCAGTGGCCCTCGTCCGCGACGGCTCCTACGACGCCGCCTTCTTCATGCGCCCCACCCCCGTCTCCCAGGTCAGAGACGTGGCCGCCGCCGGCGAGAACATGCCCCCCAAGTCCACCTTCTTCTATCCCAAGCTCCTCACCGGCCTGCTCCTGAACCCCCTCGCCTGAGCCCTCTCCGGCCGGCTGCTGCGGCGCCCCGCCGGCCGGCCCCCGGCCCAACCCTTTCAAAGTCGCTGCTCAGGAGTACCATTTGAGACGCCGCCGGGATCTAGGGGGGATCGATCGGAGGGCCTGGGATCGATGATCGAGGAGAAAGGTGATCTGGCATGAAAGCCACCGCACGTCGTGACGGGAGCACTCTCAAACACACCGTTCAGCTGCGCGACCACACACTCGCCGTCGACGAGCCCCTGGAGAGCGGAGGCGAAGACGCCGGCCCGTCTCCACAGGAGCTCCTCGCCGCCAGCCTCGCCTCCTGTACCGCCATCACGATGGAGATGTACGCCGCCCGCAAGGGCTGGGACATCGGCCACGTGGAGGTCGACGTCGAGTACACCCTCGCCGACCGCGGCTGTCCCACCAAGTTCGAGCTCGTTCTCCGCGTCCCCGACCACATCCCCGAGGACCAGCTCCAGCGCCTGATGGTCATCGCCGCCAAGTGCCCCGTCCACCGCGCCCTCGACGGCGAGGTCATGTTCGCCGAACGCGTCGACCGCCTCCACATGGCCGCCTGACCATTCCCCCGGGGACTCGCCCCACAGCCATCCCCGCTCCCACTCCACAGATCCAGGCCGCCGTTCTCGTGCCTCTCTTCGAGGCCGCACCCGCGGGCGACCTGCACGCCGTGTTCACCCGCCGCCGCTCGGACCTGCGCAGGCACGCCGGTGAGATCTCCTTCCCCGGCGGCCGCCGGGACCCGGAGGACGCCGATCTCCTGCACACCGCTCTGCGTGAGGCCCACGAGGAGATCGGCCTCCGCCCCGAGAGCGTCCGCGTGCTCGGGCCCCTGCCGGCGGTGTCCACATTCGTGACCGGCTATGAGATCCACCCCTACGTGGCGCTCGTCCCCG
>DATJMB010000097.1:0-6721 GCA_035508995.1 Solirubrobacteraceae bacterium
ACGTCCGCTACCGGCACACGGACTCGGACTTCGTGCGGGTGGCCCGCCAGCAGGACTTCCTGCGGGACCTGCGCGAGCAGATCTCGCCGGGCGACGAGCTGGGGCAGATCGACACGGTGGCCAAAGCGGTGGGCCACGCCATCGCCACCACCTTCCACGCCTCCGCCGGCGAGCTGATCGAACTGTCCAAGCTGATCGCCTTCTCCCAGGGCAAGCCCCTGCGGCAGGTGAAGTTCCGCACCAACAACGACGCCTTCGCGGGCCCCCACGGCGGCTCCTACGTGACCTCCACCCCGGAACTGGAGCGCCAGACGCTCGACGAATTCCTGCACGGCGACCAGCAGCTGCGCCTGCCCGTGAGCCACGCCGCCAAGCACGCCAGCCACGGACACCACGGCCACAGCGCCCACCACGGCGGCGGCGGCGACGAATACCTGAAGGGGCTCGACCTCTACCCCACCTCCTCGGCGGGCGAGAACGAAGCGGTGAAAGCCTCCGTGAACGTGCCCTTCCCGGTCCTCTATCCCGCCCTGCAGACGGGCGTGAGCGAACAGCAGCAGGTGCGCGCCTACACCCTCAAAGACCAGCAGAACGACCTGCGCCACGCCTACGTGATCGTCTGGCAGGAGAACCCCATCGGCGGCTACTACGACTTCGAGGGCACCGACTGGCCCAACCCGCCGCTGTTCGCCCACGCGCGCACCCAGTCGATCGACGGGCGCGAATACTGGTTCGTCAACGACGGCTCCCACATCCACGTGATCGGCTGGCGCAGCCACAACGTCGTCTACTGGCTCACCAACACGCTGCTGGAGGAACTCTCCAACCAGCAGATGCTAGCGCTGGCCAAATCGGCCCAGCCGCTGCACTGAGCGCCGGCGACGCCTCAGATCGCGCGGCTGTCGCGGGCCTGGTCCAGCGCGGCGTTCACGAGCGCGTCAGCATCCGCGTTCTGCGCCCGGGGCACCGTGCGCACCCGCCAGCGCTCGAAGCCCCGCAGCGCCGCCATCGCCTCCAGATAGAGCGGGCGCATGGCGGGGTGCTTGACCTTGTACTGGCCGTTGATCTGCTTGGCGACGAGCTCCGAGTCGTTGACCACCTCCACCTCCCCCACCCCCAGCTCGCGGGCGCGCGCGAGACCCAGCAGCACGGCGCGGTACTCGGCCACGTTGTTGGTGGTCTGCCCCAGCAGCTCAGAGTCCTCCGCCAGCAGCTCTCCCGCGGGCGTGGAGATCACACAGGCAGCGGCAGCCGGGCCGGGATTCCCGCGCGCGCCTCCGTCGACGTGGACGATCGCCTTCAGGGCGCGACGAGAGACGGCAGGTCGCCGGGGACGCGCGCGCGGCGGCGATCGCGAATCGTGCGTCGCTGCACGCCGGGAGCCGCCGGACGGCCACCCCGGGCACGGCGGTCGAACTCGCGGCGGTCCACCAGCACCGTCACGTTCTCCTCGTCCCGGTAGTGCTCCACGAGCTTGTCGTAGAGCTCGTCCTCGAGCGGCTTGGGCACCACGCAATAGATCATTGTCCCGCAAATGCTACCAGCGACAGACGACCATCTTCGCCCATGGTGGCGTTCTGCAGGCGATCCTCCCCCGACAGCTCTCCCAGCTCGGAGCCTTCCGCGGCCACGCTCACGCCGGCGGCCTCGTCGCCGAGATCCAGCTCGTAGCGGTACCAGCAGAGCTCCCAGGCAACCACCACCGCCACCGCCCCACCGGACTCCGCGAGGGGCCTCACGCTCGCCTCTGGGGTCCCCAGAGAGCGTGAGATGCCGGCGATGCGCCGCGGGTGGGGGCCCGCGTTGAAGACCTCCAGGGCGCGCTCCATCTTCAGATCCCCTCCCTGCAGCGGCTCCGCCGGCGCGGTCTCCTCGCCGCCGGTCGCGGTCGGGGCGCCTGCGTGCGCGAGCTCCCCCGCGAGCGCCACCGCGCCTGCCGGATCTAGGGCCTCGGGCTGTGCCTCCTGGGGGGCCAGGGCGGGCACCGGCTGGATGTGGGCGGCGGGAAGGTCGGGCACGAAGGCGGCCTTGGCGAGCGCCGGATCGTCGAGGCCCTCCTCGAAGAAGCTCTCGTCCCCGATTGCGGTGCCCGCGCCCGCGCGTGCGCGCCCGCGCGCGCCCGCGCGCGGGGCCCCCGAAAACGAACCGTCCTCACGAGCCGCCAACACCACGGACTCCTCGCCGGCGGGCTCCCGCAGCTGGCGCAGACGCCCGAGCAACCCCCGGGTGCGGCGCCGGCGAGCGGGAGGGAGGGTGACGCTGTGACGGTCGGACTCCCGCAGCCACCCCTCGTCGATGGCCCGCGGCGCGCACAGCTCGCACACCTCCCGCCGGCGTCCACCGGCGATGAACACGTCCGGGCGCTCCCCCCGCAGCAGCCGCCGGCCGCAGACGTCGCAGGCGATGTCCGGCTGGGAGGTGACGATGGAGCGGGTGGCCATGAAGCGGGGAAGGGTACCCGTCCGCTCAGGCCGGCGTCGTGGCGTGCTCCCGAACGGCGCCCGCGACCACCTGCTGGGCGAGATGACCGGGCAGCTCCTCGTAGCGCAGGAACTCGAGCGTGTAGTCCCCCTGTCCGCCGGTGATCGAGCGCAGGTCCGGTGCGTAGGCGAGCATCTCCGCCATCGGCACCTCCGCCTTGATCTCCGTCATGCCCCCCGCCGGCTCCATCCCCTGGGGACGGCCGCGGCGGCTGTTGAGATCGCCGATCACGTCCCCCACGTGGTCCTCGGGCACCGAGAGGGTGACGAGCATGATCGGCTCCAGCAGCACCGGATCGGCCTGCCTGAGGGCCTCCCTCATGGCCTGGGCGCCGGCGAGCTTGAAGGCGATCTCCGAGGAGTCCACGCTGTGGAAGGCGCCGTCGTAGAGTCGCACCCGCACGTCCTTCACCGGGTAGCCCGCAACCACGCCTTCGCTCATCGCCTCCCGCACGCCTTTCTCCACGGCCGGGATGAAGGAGCTGGGGATCACGCCGCCCTTGATCTCGTTGACGAACTCGAAGCCCATGCCGGCACGGGAGGGCTCGACGGCGATGTGGCAGTCCCCGAACTGGCCCCGGCCGCCGGACTGCTTCTTGTGACGGCCGTGCGCCTTGGCGGCGCCGCGGATGGTCTCCTGGTAGGGCACCCGGGGGGGCTTGAGGGAGACCTCCACCCCGAAGCGGTCCCGCAGTCGGTCCACGATCACCTCCACGTGCACCTGGGAGAGGCCCGCCACGATCTGATCGCCGGTCTGCGGGTCGCGGTGGAGGTCGATGGTGGGGTCCTCCTCCTGCAGGCGCCGCAGGGAGGCGAACACCTTCTCCTCATCTCCCCGGTTCCCCGCCTCAATCGCGAAGGCCATCACGGGTGCCGGCAGCGCCATGGCGGGCATCTCGACGGCGGCCTCCTTGGTCGTGAGCCAGTCCCCGGCGCGGGTCTCCTTGAGCTTGGCCACCGCCCCGATGTCCCCCGGGCCGATCTCCCCGGGGTGCTCCACCTCGCGTCCCGCGAAGGCCATCAGCTGGCCGATGCGCTCCTTGGCGTGGCCCCGGGAGCTCAGCGCCTGGCTGTCGGCCCTGAGCGTGCCCTGGTAGACGCGCAGCAGGTTCACGCGTCCCGCGAAGGGGTCCGCGCGGGTCTTGAACACGTAGGCGAACAGCTCCCTCTCGGGGTCCGCCGTCAGCTCCACCTCCCCCAGCCGCAGCGACCCGTGCTTGACCGGCGAGGGGAGGTCCTCCACGATCGCCTCGAGCAGCCGGCTGGTGCCGAGGTTGCGGGTCGCCACACCGCACACCACCGGGAAGATCTTGCCGTGGTTGGTGCCCTCCTTGAGGGCTCCCACGATCTCCTCGTGGGAGATCTCCTCGCCCTCCAGATAGCGCTCCATGAGGGCGTCCGAGACCTCGCTCACCTCGTCCATCAGCTTCTCCCGGTATTCCTGTGCGAGCTCCAGCCGATCGTCGGGGATGGCTATCTCGCTCCAGCTGGCCCGCTCCGCGGAGTCCTGGCGGAAGGCGGTCATGTCCACGAGGTCGATCACCCCCGAGATCTCGTGCTCTGCGCCGATCGGTATCTCGGTCGCCACCACGTGCTGGCCGAAGGCCTTCTTGAGCTGCTCCAGAGCGCGGAAGAAGTCCGCCCGCTCGCGGTCGAGCATGTTCACGTACACCATCCGCGCGAGGTCCAGCTCCGCCGCCCGCCGCCACAGCCGCGCGGTGGACACCTCCACCCCCATCACACCGTTCACCACGAACACCGCCGACTCGCACACCCGCAGCGCCCCCAGTGCGTCCGCCACGAAGCTCGGCTCCCCGGGGGTGTCGATCAGGTTGACCTTGCGCCCGTCCCATTTCAGCGACGAGAGGCTCGCCCCGATCGACATCTGCCGCGCCTGCTCGTCGGCGCCGGAGTCCGACACCGTGCTCCCCTCCGTCACCGAACCCAGCCGGTCGACCGCCCCGGACTCGAACAGCAGCGCCTCGTGCAGCGACGTCTTCCCGGACCCTCGATGACCGACGAGGGCGACGTTCCGAATCCGGTCAGCTGGCTGCATGACGCTGCTCCTTTCACACGGGTTCGTCCACCATACCGCCGCCCCGCGATGCGCGCCAGGGGGCTGGACGATCCATGCGGCCGCAGCCACTTGAGGTGTCGGCGTCGCATGCGACGCCGACGGAGGCCGCACATGCGCGGGTCCCCGAGCGGCGCATGCGCCGCTCGTCCGGCTGGCACGTGTGCCAGCCGGAACAGCCCAAACAGGCCTCATGAGCGAGCTGTCGCGAGCGAGATCAGGCGTCGAAGGCGTCTGCCTGCATGTGGGAGCGCAACCGCAGGACGGCCTTGGTGTGCAGCTGGGAGACGCGGGACTCTGTCACCCCGAGCACCTCGCCGATCTCCCGGAGGGTGAGATTCTCGTAGTAGTAGAGCGCGATCACCAGCTTCTCCCGCTCGGGGAGCGTGGCGATGGACTCGGCGATGCGGTCCTTGAGATCGCCCACGTCCAGCGCCTTGGCGGGGTCCGGGGCGGTGGTGTCCTCGAGGGTGTCCATCAGGGACACCTGGTCGCCGCTGGAGTCCGAGGTGCTCCAGAGCTCGTCGAGGGCCACCATCGAGGAGTGGGAGATGGCGAGCAGGGAATCGTTGAGTTCCTCCACCGTCACCTTCAGCTCGTCCGCTAGCTCCTGGTCGGTGGGCGCCCGCTGGAGGGTGTGCTCGAGCTTGGCGTTCGCCCGCTCCACTTCCCGGGCCCGCGCCCGCACGCTGCGGGGCACCCAGTCCATCGCCCGGAGCTCATCGATGATGGCTCCCTTGATGCGCATGATGGCGTAGGTCTCGAACTTGATCTCCCGCGAGGGGTCGAAGCGCTCGATCGCCGCGATCAACCCGCTGAGACCGTAGGAGATGAGGTCCGCCTCCTCGACGTGGGGAGGCAGGCCCGCGGCGGTGCGTCCCGCCACGTACTTCACCAGCGGCGAGTACGCCACCACCAGCCGCTCGCGGGCGTGGCGGTCGCCGTCGGACTTGTACCGCCGCCACAGTTCCCGCAGCTCGATCGTCTTTACGTTCGTCTCCATTCAGGTTCGCCCTATTGAGTCGAGCCGCCGGCGCGATCAGGCCCGGGGATGGCTGCGCGAGTAGGCGCTCTTGAGCTTCGCGGACTCTACCCGAGTGTAAATCTGGGTGCTCGACACGCTCGCGTGGCCCAGCAGCTCCTGGATCGTCCGCAGATCCGCCCCCCCGTCCAGGAGATGGGTGGCGAAGCTGTGACGCAGGGCGTGCGGCCCGATCGCTCCCCCCGCCGATTCCAGGCCCGCCCGCCGCGTCCAGCCCCGCAGCCGCCGCCGCACGTCCCCCGTTCCCAGCCGCCGGCCGCTCTTGCTCAGGAACAGCGCCCCCTCCTGCGCCTGCCGCTCCCCGGCGGGAGCCAGCGCCGGGCGACCCCGCTCCAAGTACTCCGCCACCGCCCTTCCCGCCTGCTCCCCCAACGGCACGTAGCGGGTCTTGCGGCCCTTGCCTTCCACCCGCAGCTGCTCGGAGTCGTGATCGAAGTCCCCGAGATCCAGCGACACCAGCTCCTCCACCCGCGCCCCGCACGCGTACGCGAGCTCGAACATCGCCCGGTCCCGCATCTCCAGAGGGTGGCCGGCGGGGATGGAGTCCAGCAGCGACTCCGCCTCCCGCGCCTTGAGCACCCGCGGCAGCGTCTTGGCCCGGCGGGGCGCCCCCACGAGCTCCGCGGGGCTCTGCGCGATCATTCCGTGCTCCCGCTGGCTGCGAAACAGGGCTCGCAGGGCCGCCAGCTTGCGCGCGCTCGTGCTGGGCGCCGCGCCCTCCTCCGAGAGCCCCGCCAGGTAGCGGCGCACGTCCCGCGCCCGCACCCCCTCAGGGCCGAGGCCCCGCTCGGCGGCCCACTCGGCGAACTGCCTCAAATCCACCCCATAGGCACGCCTGGTCCTGCCGGCGGCGTCCCGCCGGGCCAGATCCTCTTCCAGCAGCTGCAGAGCTTGCTCCCAGGCGCCGTCCATGTCGCCTACTTCGCCGCCGTCCCCTCCCCGCCTGCTCCTGCCGCCGTGACAGACGACGCCGGGGGGGGGTCGCACATCTTCTCTCGACCGTGCACATCTTCTCTCGACCGGATGCCCGCGCGCGGGCGCGCGCGGGCGCGCGCGCGCGGGGCCTCGAAAAGGGGAACCTCCCAGCCGCCACCGCCGGCCGGCAGAGACTCAGACGGGAACGTA
>DATJMB010000098.1:0-2132 GCA_035508995.1 Solirubrobacteraceae bacterium
CCGCGTGCCGATCACACGCAGGCGACTCACGAGGGCGCGCAGGCCGGCGCCGTCGAGCGGGCTGCGAGCTTCGATCGGGGTGCCCCGCATCTGTGCGGGCACCGGAAGATGGAGGTGGTGCAGGACGGTGGGGGGGATGTCGATCGAGGCGATCAGGCCTCTTTGGCGGGTGGTCTGGGAGGTGAGCTCCTCCTGGTGTGGGGCAGCGTTCGTGCCGCCCGATGAGCTCGCCCTTCCCTGTCCGGTCGCCCCCATCCACAGCAGTTCGTTGCCCGTGCCCCGTCCGGCGCGCTCTGCCACGAGCAGCAGCTCGCCCGGCGGACGGCTCCTCGCCAGGTCGCGCAGCTGGCGAAGACCAGTGGCGCCGGTGGCGAGATCGGCCATGATCAGCCTCCAGCGCTCCCGCAGCCGCGTGAGCCGGGTGGGCAGGGAGGCGGCGGAGCCGATCGAGAAGGCGGCCACATCTCCGTGACGGTCGGCGGCGGCGATCGCGTCGCGGTGGCTTTGGCCGGCGATGCCCACGTAGGCGACGCCCCCTGGGATGGAGCTGGCGAGCAGGCCGGGCACGAGCAGCTGAGGTGCGGCAAGGGCACGGGCGCGCACCCTCCTCCAGCCCTCGATCCTGGCAGCCGTGCCCGCGGGAGCCGGCGTGAGGGGTGGAGGTGGGGAGTAGGGGTAGGCGGAGTCCGCCACCCGAGCTCCCTGGGTGATGTCGAGCAGCATCTGGGTGGGGTCGTAGACGCCTTGGCTGACGGAGGCGATGCCCAACGACATGCCAGGCATCGATTCGAGCGCCGCCTCTGAGGTGGGCAGGAACGCGAGTACCACGGAGGACTGTTCCCCACGTCCTTTCACGCCGGAGGCCGGAGGATTGGTCGCGGCCGGTGCCTGGGAGGCGGTTGCCAGGCACGCGAGCGCGCAGGCGCCGGCCAGCATCAAGTGTGGCGCGCGGCGCCGGCGAAGGGCTCTCAGCCCTCGGCTCCCTCGGTGGCCGGCCGCGGCGAGCGGGGAGCGCCGGCGGGGGGCGTGTGCGGCGGCGCCTCGCCCTCCGGGGGGGCGTCGGCGGGCAGCTCCGTGCCCTCGATGTTCAGCCGCGGCAGCACGCGGTCCAGCCACGCCGGTATCCACCAGGTGCGCTCCCCCACCAGGTGCAGCACGGCGGGCAGCAGCAGGCAGCGCACCACGAGCGCGTCGAGGAAGACCGCCGAGGCGAGGCTCAGCCCGAACTCCTTGATGACCCGCTCTTCGCCGAGCATGAAGGAGAGGAAGACCAGCACCATGATCGCGGCGGCGGCGGTGATGACGCGGCCGGTGAGGGCCAGGCCCTCGCCGACGGCGCGGTTGCCGTCGAGCGTCTGGCGCCAGCGCTCATGGATGCGCGAGATCAGAAAGACCTCGTAGTCCATCGAGAGGCCGAACACGATCGCGAACAGCATCACCGGGATGAAGGACTCGATCGGGCCCTTCTCGACGCCCATCAGGCCGCTGAGCCAGCCCCACTGGAAGATCGCGACGATCACGCCGAGGGCCGCGCTGATGCTGAGCAGGTTCATGGCCGCGGCCTGAAGCGGGATCAGCAGCGAGCGGAACACGACCATCAGCAGCAGCGCGCTGAGCAGCACCACCACGCCGATGAACAGCGGCAGCTTGTGGCCGAGCGTCGAGGCGAAGTCGACTGCTCCGGCGGTCACGCCGCCGACGTAGACGGTCATCTTGGTGGAGGCCACGATCGGCGGCACGACATCTTCGCGCAGCCGTTCGACCAGCTGTGTGGTGGCGTAGGCCTGCGGGGAGGAGTTGGGGTAGACGCTGAAGGTCGCAACTTCGCCGCTGGGGCTGACTCTGGCGGGCGTCACCGAGGCGACGTCGCGGGTGCTTTCGAGCGCCTTGCGCAGCCCTGCCAGCGCCGCGGTCGTCGCGGTGCCGTGGGGGACCTTCGCGACCACCTGCAGAGGACCGTTGAAGCCCTGCCCGAAGCCCTCGGCCAGCAGCTCGTAGGCGCGGTGGGTGGTGCGGCTGGCGGGGTCGTTGGAGGCGTCGCTGGAGCCCAGCCGCAGGGCCGTGGCGGGTGCCGCGATGGCCAGCAGCACCAGGCACGAGAGGGCGGCGATCGTGCGGGGACGGCGCTGGAC
>DATJMB010000099.1:0-3260 GCA_035508995.1 Solirubrobacteraceae bacterium
CCCGATCCACATCCTCCAACCCAGCAGCAACCTTCAACAACGTCGTCTTCCCCGACAACCGCAAACCCTCCACCGCCACAACCTCCCCCCCCCCCACCACCAACCACACATCCCTCAACACCTCAGTCCACTGACCACCACGCGAAAACCCCTTCCACACCCCCTCCAAGGCAAGCACGTCAGCCAACGGAGCCTCCGATCTCACGGCACGTTGTGTCCATCCGAATCCTCCCGACAGTGTATGAGTCCGTCGCCGACGGCGGTGGGTGCGCCAGTAGGCACTCGTCCGACCCCGCCGTTAGGAATGTGAACGTGAGCGACAGACCCGTCCAGCTGCTGATCACCGACGACCTGGAACGCTCGCGGTTGAGCGTGTTCTTCCGTCTGCTCCTGGCGATCCCCCATCTGATCTGGCTGGGCCTGTGGGGGATCGCGGCGTTTGGGGCGGTGATCCTGAACTGGTTCGCCACCCTCATCGCCGGCCAGTCCCCGGCGGGCCTGCACGACTTCCTGGCTGCCTACCTGCGCTACGCGGTGCACGTGATCGCCTACGTGCTGCTCGCCTCCGAGCCCTTCCCGGGCTTCCTGGGCGATCCGGGCTACCCAATCGACGTGCAGATCGCCCCGCCGGCGCCTCAGAACCGCTGGAAGGTGGCCTTTCGCATCGTGCTCGCGATCCCCGCCCTGATGATCTCCGGCGCCCTGCTCTCAGGCGGGGCACGCAACTATGGCGTCAACTACGGCCTCGGCCTGGCGAGCGCGGCGGCCTTCCTCGGCTGGTTCGCCGCCCTCGCCCAAGCGCGCCTGCCACGGGGCCTGCGGGACGTGATCGCCTACGGCCTCAGCTACGCCGCCCAGCTGGATGCCTACCTGCTGCTCCTCACCGACCGCTACCCCGACAGCGATCCCCTCACCGCCATTCCCGACGTGCCCGCCCGGCCGCAGGACCCCATCGGGCTGGCGGTGAGCGACGACCTGGTGCGCTCCCGCGTGACGGTGCTGCTGCGGTTGCTGCTTGCGCTGCCCCACCTGGTGTGGCTAACCCTGTGGTCCATCGCCGCCTATCTGCTGGCCATCCTCAACTGGCTGGTGACGCTCGTGCGGGGAGAGTCGCCCGCGGCCTTCCACCGCTTCCTGTCCGCCTACATCCGTTATCAGGTCCACGTCTACGGCTATCTGTTTCTGATCGCCAACCCGTTCCCCGCCTTCGCCGGCGCCCGCGGCGCCTATCCCATCGACGCCACCATCGCCGCGGTCGCTCCTCAGAACCGCTGGAAGGTGGCCTTTCGCATCGTGCTCATCCTGCCGGCCCTGATCCTCGAGAGCGCCTATGGCGGCCTGCTCACCCTCGTGGCCCTCCTCGGCTGGTTCGCCGGCCTGGCCACCGGCGAGATGCCCCGGGGGCTGCGCAACGCGGGCGCCCTGGCCATGCGCTACCTCGCCCAGACCAGCGGCTACCTGCTGCTGGTCACCGACGCCTATCCGTACAGCGGGCCCGTTCAGCCGATCGACGCGGAGTAGCGGGCCTGAGCAACCTCCTCCGGCGAGGGCTTCCCAGCGGCCAGCGCCTCGAGCTCCGCGACGCCGCGATCGGCTCTCACGTCGGCTTCGATCACCGCCCGCAGCCGCCCTGCTCCCTCGCGGAAGGACGGCTCGCGCAGCACCCGATCGAGCGTTCGGCGGATCTTCATGGCCGAGGCTCCGTGACCGATCCGCAGGCCGGCCCGGTGCCAGCGAACCCTGGCGGCGACGTCGTCCTGGTCGCGGCCCATCGGCATGCACACGAGCGGAACGCCGTAGGCCAGCGCCCGGGTCACCGTTCCCATGCCCGCGTGGGTGATAACCGCGCTGGCCTGCGGAAACACCGCGTCGTGTGACGCTGAGCCCACCACCGCCACGTTCTCGGCGGCTCGAAACGACGCCGGGTCTAGCGCCGGCCCCACCGTCACGAGGGCCCTCACCCCCATGGCCGCCACGGCATCGATGCAGCGCTGGATGGCCCGTTCCTGGGACATGAAGGTGGTGCTCATGCTCACCACCACCAGCGGCCGCCTGTCGTCGGCGGGCCACGGCGATGTCCATGGCTGCGTCCAGGCCGGCTGCTCCAGTGTCGGACCCACGTACCGCACGTTCGCGGCGGGGCGCTCGGCGGGAAAGTCGAACGCCTCCGAGCACAGGCACAGGAACCGCTCTGGACGTCGCATGTGCTCGAGCACGTCACCGAGTGGCTCGAGCCCGAACGAGCTCCGGGCATCGTTGAGGGCCGGCAACCCTTTGTCGAACAACCGCAGGAGGATCGCCACGAACAGCCGGTCCCGCGCCCGCCCGAGCGCGGAGCTAGCCGGCAGGAAGCCGGCCCCCGGGGCCGGCTTGCCAGGTTCAGGGACGAGGCTGATGCCGTGGCCGAGCAGCGCCGTGGGGACCTCCGCGGCCTCTCCCGCCACCGCAGCCCCCATCAGCGTCCAGTCCGCGGCCAGCACGGTGGGCTCGAAGCGCTGGATCTCTGCCGCCGTGTCCATCGCGTAGGCCCGCGCCGGCCCGAGGAGCAGGTGGTCGCGTGCCGCCGCAAAGGCTCCCAGCGGGGTCTTCGCGTCGAAGTCGCGCAGGAGGGCGCTCTCGCGGGAGCGGTCTGAGCGATGAGGCGCATTCGTGAACGACACGAACGCCGCGCCCGTGCCACGCACGTCCTCCTCGATGCTCGGCTCCGAGAGCACACGCACCTCGTGGCCCCGAGTCACGAGTTTGGCGGCGAGCCCCAGCTGCACAGGGACGTTGCCGCCGCCCTCCCACATCACGAACAGGAATCTCTTCGGTTTCATGGTTTCTCCTCTGTCATCAGCCGATCCAGCAGATCGCGCATCGCCCGTTCGGTCTCCTTTTCACTCAAGCCCTGATCCCTACGCAGCAGCTTCCACGTGTACACGTCGCACGCCACGATGAACTGCGCCAGCCGTCGCTCATACGCCCGCCCCTTCCGCGCCGGCAGCCAGGGGGCGAACACACGAGCCACGAACTCCCGGTGCATGCCCCGCCCCACTCTCACCACCTCGCCGATCGCCGGGATGCGCTCCTCCAGAGCGAGATTTCGCATCACCGCGTCGCCCGTGCGCTCGTACTCCGCGATGAGCTCTCCCACCGCCCCATCGACGTCGCCTGCGAGGAGGTGGTCCCGGTCGCTGACTTTGCTGCGCCCCCGATCGGAGGCCACCACCGCCCCGAGCACCCCCTCCTTGGATCCGAACCGCCGCATGATCGTCGAG
>DATJMB010000100.1:0-2838 GCA_035508995.1 Solirubrobacteraceae bacterium
GCCACCACTCCCCCCGCCAGCCCGATCGCGATCGCTCCGATCACCGCACCACCAGCTCCACCGCGCTCGCCACCAGCAGCCCCGCGAACATCAACCCGATCGTCCGCCTGGGCAGCCGCTGCTGCAGCCACGTGCCCGCCAGCACCCCCCCGATCGCCGGGATCCCCACCAGCGCCGCGTCCCTCACGTCCACGTTCCCGTACGCCCCCTGCACGCTCGCCGCGAACGCCGCGATGAACACGATCGCCGCCAGCGACGTCGCCGTCGCCATCCGCTCGCCGTACCCCAGCCACAGCACCAGCAGCGGCACGATCACACTGCCTCCCCCCACCCCGAACAGGCCACTGAAGAGGCCCGCCGCCGTGCCGATCGCCGCCAGCTTCAGCGACCGCTCGTAGCGACGCGTCGTCCCCTCCACAGTGCGCGCCATACTAGTGTCCGTGTCACCCGCCACCACGACCGTGGAGGCGCTCGAGCCGCTGCGCTCCGATCCGCGCCACGCCGCAGTGCTGCTCGACATCGACGGCACCCTCGCCCCGATCGTCCGTCACGCCGCCGACGCCCACGTGCCCGAGGCCACCCGCACGCTGCTGATCGAGATCGCCAAGCGCTACCTGCTGGTCGGCTGCGTCAGCGGCCGCCGCGCCACCACCGCCCGCCAGATCGTGGCAATCGGCACCATCGCCTACGTCGGCAACCACGGCGGCGAGCTCCTGCTCCCCGGCGCCACCCGCCCCGCCGTCGATCCCCAGGCCGCCGCCTGGGCCTCCCGCGTGCGCGACTTCGCCGCCCGCGCCTACACCCCCGAGCGCCAGCGCATCCGCATCCGCAGCGAGGACAAGGACGCCATCGCCGCCTTTCACTGGCGCGGCGCCCCCGACGAGCACGCCGCCCAGGCCGCCGCCGCCGAGATCGCCCGCGATGCCGAGGCCCAGGGCCTCGCCGTCCACTGGGGCCGCAAGGTGCTCGAGATCCGTCCTCCCGTCCACCTCGACAAGGGCCTCGGCGTCGCCGCCCTGCTGCGCGACCGCCCCGTCGCCACCGCCGTCTACGTCGGCGACGACACCACCGACCTCGACGCCTTCCGTGGCCTGCGCGCCCTCGCCCGCACGAGCCAGCTCCGCTACACCCTCTGTGTGGCCGTCGACTCCGACGAAACACCCCCCGAGCTCGCCTCCGAGGCCGACCTCATCGTCGACGCCGCCCCCGGGGTTCGGGAACTGCTCGAGGCGCTCCTCTAGCCCCCCATCCAGACCTCCCGTGCGCTTCGTCGAATTCCTCAAGAGCACCGTGATGCTCAGCGCCGGCGCCGCCACCGCCCTGGCCACCGTCACCGTCCTCGCCGCCGCCTCCCAGCTCGGCGCCTCCGCCCAGACCCGCCTCGTGGCCATCGCCCTCGGCTGGTGGGTCATCGCCGCCCTCATCGGCGCCTACCTCGGCCGTCGCGCCGACACCAGCCCCCCCATCGCCCGCCTCCTCGCCACCGCCCGCGCCTCCACCGCCCTGCCCGAGCACCATCCCGGCGCCATCCTCGTGAACCGCCTCTGGCCCCTGCTCGTGTTCACCGTCGTCGCCGGCGCCCTCGCCTTCCTCGCCCCCCAGATACCCGCCATCGCCACCGGCTTCGCCCTCATCTGGGCGCTCGCCTGGCGCCGCCAGCACGCCGCCGTCACCGCCATCGAGGAGCGCGACGGCGTGAGCTTCTACGTCCGCCGCACCTCGCCCCTGCGCCCCATCGCCCTCGACCGCCTCCCCGGCTTCAAAGCCATGCGCCCCGAGCCCACCAACGGCGCCATCCCCTGACCGGCGCCTCCTTGCCCGCCACCCCTGCCACCCCCGCCATCTCCGCCGCCTCCGCGACCCCTGGCCCCCCCGCCGGCCCCTGCGACGTCCTGCTCGTCTCCCTCGCCTCCACCCACGGCCTCCGCCACGCCGACGCCGAGCTCCTCGCCTCCCTGCGCCGCGCCGGCGCAACCGTCGTCCTCGCCACCGCCGCTCCGCCCCGCCGCCGGTTGCCCACTCTGGCCCTCACCGACCTCGCCTGGGCCCTCTCCGCCCGCCGCGCCGCCGTGCGCGCCCTCGCCGTCCACGATCCCCGCGCCGTCCTCTACTCCACTACCACCGCCGCCCTCTTCTGGCCCCGTCCCGGCGCCATCCGCTTCGACGCCCTCTCCGCCGCCAACCGTCCCGGCCGCCACGGCCTCTGGCAGCGTCCCCTCGAGCGCCGCCGCCTCGCTCGCGCCTCCGTGCTGGTGCCGTGGTGTGAGGGCTCTCTTTTTGGGGTGCCCGCGCGTGCGCGTGCCCGCCCGCGCGCGCGCACGCGCGGGCACTCCGATTTTGATGTCCTCGTGCCCCTCCCCGTTCCCGTCGAGCCCTCCCCACCGCCCGCCGGCCCGGGTGGCCGGGCTCCGATACGCGACATCCCCGCCATCACCTACGCCGCCAACCCCACCAAGAAGGGCCTTGATCGCGTCCTCTCCGCCTGGGCCTCCGTCCGCCCTCCAGGCCAGCTCCTCTATGTCGCCGGCACAACCCCCGCCGAGCTCGCCGCCGCCTCCATCCCGGTGCCCGGCCCCACCGCCGGCGTCCACTTCACCGGCCCCCTTCCCCACCAGGAGTACCGCGCCCTCCTGCGCCGCTCCCGCGTGTTCGTCACCGCCCCACGCCGCGAGGACTACGGCCTCGCCCAGCTCGAGGCCCTCGCCGACGGCTGCCTGCTCGTCACCGCGCCAGCCCCCGGGCCCTACGCGGCGCTGGCGATCGCCCGCCGGCTGGACGAGCGCCTCGTCGCCGACGACCTCGCCGGCGCGCTTCGCCTCGCCCTCGCAGGCGGGCACG
>DATJMB010000101.1:0-8479 GCA_035508995.1 Solirubrobacteraceae bacterium
CGCCGCGCCTGGCGCCGCACACGGCCGCGACGAGCCGCTCCAGGGCCTCCCCGCCGGCGGGCGCGGTCGCCGCCCTTCGCACGTAGGGCACACCGTCGGCGCGCGGGCTCGGGTCGGCGGGCAGCGGCTCCTCGCAGACCAGCGGCTCGCGCAGGGGGAAGTTGAGGTGCACCGCTCCGGGCCTGCCTTCGAGGGTGCTCCAGTAGGCGCGGCAGGCGAGCGTCCTGATCCAGCGCAGGCTCGCGGGGCTGGCGTCGGGGGCCTGCACCTCGAAGAACCACTTTGCGGCGTCGCCGAAGAGCTTGAGCTGGTCGATCGCCTGGCCGGCGCCGTTCTCGCGCAGCTCCGCGGGCCGGTCGGCGCTCAGCACGAGCAGCGGCACGCGCGCCTCGCGCGCCTCGACCACCGCCGGCAGGAGCTCCGCCACGGCGGTGCCGGAGGTGCACGCCACCGCCACGGGCAGTCGCGAGGCCTTCGCGAGGCCCAGCGCGAAGAAGCCGCCGCAGCGCTCGTCCACGTGGGAGTAGCAGCGCAGGCCGGGCTCGCGTGCGAGGCTCACCACGAGCGGCGCGCAGCGGGAGCCGGGCGATGTGCACGCCGCCCGCATGCCGCAGCGGGCGAGCTCCTGGGCGAAGGCCCGCAGCAGCAGGTAGGTGTCGGTGGCGGTGGTGGCGATGGGAAGAGGGTATTGAGGTGACGGCGCGGGCCGTAGGATCGTCGGCATGGAGGAGAACCTCGTGCTGCTGCACGGCTTCGCGGGCAGCCGCCATACCTGGGAGCCGGTGCTGGCGCGGCTGCCCGACGCAGGCATCCGGCCGCTGGCCCTCGACCTGCCCGGCCACGGCGCCAACGCTGACGCGCCGAGGCCGGTCACCTTCGCGGGTTGCGTGGAGCGGGTGCTCGGCGCCTCGCCGCAGCGATTCGCTCTCTGCGGCTACTCGCTCGGGGGACGGGTGGCGCTGCACGTGGCGCTGGCGGCGCCCGCGCGGGTGAGCCGGCTGGTGCTCGTTTCGAGCACCGCGGGCATCGTCGACGCCTCTGAGCGGGCCGCGCGCCGCGCCGCCGACCGGCGCCTGGCCGACGAGCTGGAAAGTGGTTCGCTGGCGGACTTCGTGGCGCGCTGGTGCGCGCAGCCGATGTTCGCGCGGGATCCGCCCGCCGTACAGGAGCTCGCTCGCGCCGACTACGGCCGCAGTCGTCCCGATGCGCTCGCCGCGGTTCTGCGGGGAGTGGGCACAGGGGAGATGCGGTCGCTGTGGGGGCGCCTGTCCGAGCTCGAGATGCCGGTGACGGTGTTGGTGGGCGAGCGGGACGCGAAGTTCAAATCGATCGGGGCGCGGATGGTCGAGTTGCTCCCGCAGGCGCATCTGATTGTGGTGCCCGGCGGTCACCGCCTGCCGCTGGAGTGCCCGGCGGAGCTGGCGAGGACGCTGGGCGGCTGAGCGCCTACTCGTCTCCGACGACTCCGAGGCCCGGTCCCGCGGGCAGCGCGATCTGGCCGTTCTCCACCGGCAGCAGCCCGTCACATCCCTCGAACAGACGCAGCGTGGCCAGGCCGCAAGGGGGCATCGGGCCGCGGGCGGCGAGGGCGGCGGCGGCGTGCAGGGCAGCGGCGACTCCGAGTGGTCCGTCGAGGGTGGAGGCGAGGTATACCTCGGCGCCGGATGCGCGCACGAGGGCGGCGGCGGCGAGCAGGCCGGAGATGCCTCCGCAGCGGCCGACCTTCAGGCACACGGCGTCGGCGACGCCCGCGCCAAGCGCGCCCGGCAGCGCGGCGGTCTCGTCGATCGCGACACGGGTGCTGACGCGTTCGCGCACCGCCCGCACTCCCTCCAGACCATGGGTGGGCTCCTCCACCAGCTCCAGGCCGGCGGGCTCGAGCGCCTCGATGCTGCGGACCGCCTGCTCCACGCTCCAGGCTCCGTTGGCATCCAGGCGCAGGGTCGTGCGCTGGCCGATCGCGGCGCGCACGGCCGCCACCCGGGCGGCGTCGTCGCCGGCGCCGACCTTGAGCTTGACGCAGCGAAAGCCCTCCGCCACGGCGCCAGCGGCCTGCTGGGCGGCTCGCTCGCGGTCGTCGACGCCGATCGTCGCGTTCACCTCCACGGCGGGCGCGGGATCGTCCACCAGCAGCGCGGCCACCGACCGGCCGGCGCGCCGGCCGGCGCGATCCCACAGCGCCATCTCGATCGCGGCGAACGCCTGGGGCAGGTCATCCACGCGGCGACACGCTTCGACGATTCGCGCGCCGTTGGCCTCGCCGGCGGCGGCCAACGCGGGCCGGTAGCGCTCGAGCGCCTGCCGCACGCGAGCCAGGCTCACGCCGTCATAGGACTGCAGCGGCGCCGCCTCACCACGGCCATGGAGGCCATCGCGATCGCTGATCCTCACCTCGAGCAGCTCCCGTTCCGCGGTGTCGCCGTGAGCGCTTCGCAGTGGCTCGCGCAGGCGCAGGCCGCGGGGCTTCACCTCCAGATGGAGGCCCGGCGTGGCGCTCACCCGCCGATACCGCCGCCCGCGAGGATTCCCGCGGAGAGCAGCAGGCAGAACAGCAGCTGAAGCGCGCCGGTCTTGGCGAGGGCGCCGTTGAGGGACGGGCCGTCGACGCGTGTGCGCACGATTCGCACCAGGCCGACCGCCAGCGGCGCGGAGATCCAGCACAGCAGCAGCCACGGCGACATGCCAAGCGCCCACAGCAGCGGCGCGCTGAGGAAGGCGGTGGCGAGCATCGCCGTGTAGAGGTCGCGGGCGCGGGCGCGGCCCAGCCTCACGGCCAGCGTGCGCTTGCCGGCGCGCCGGTCGGTGTCGATGTCGCGCACGTTGTTGACCACGAGGATCGCGCTGGCGAGCAGGCCGACGGGCACCGCGCAGCCGAACGCCTGCCAGGGAAGCTGCTGTACCTGCACGAAATAGGAGCCGGCGACGGCGACGATGCCGAAGAACAGGAACACGAACAGCTCTCCCAGCCCCTCGTAGCCGTAGGGGCGGGGCCCGCCCGTGTAGAGCACGCCCGCGAGGATCGAGGCCGCGCCCACCGCAAGCAGCTCCCAGCCGGCCACCGCGATCAGGTAGGCGCCGCAGGCGATGGCGAGGCCGAACGAGACGTATGTCGCCGTCAGCACCTGCCGCGGCGGCGCGAGGCCGCCGGCGGTGACGCGCACAGGACCCAGGCGCTCCTCGGTGTCGGCCCCGCGGCGGGCGTCGGAGTAGTCGTTGGAGAGGTTGGTGCCGACCTGGATGAAGATCGCCCCGAGCAGCGCCGCCACGAAGGCGAGCGGATGGAAGTGGCCGGCGCCGAGGGCGAGCGAGGTGCCCACCAGCACCGGCGCGATCGCCGCCGGCAGCGTGCGCACGCGGGCGGCCATCACCCAGATGCGCACCGTGCTCGGCCTGCCCGTGGCGCCGGGCAGCGAGATCGCGCTGGTGCCGGGGGGCGCGACCGTCGTCATGGCTGTGCGCGTCCGCTCATGGACGCCTCGGGAAGCGGCCGAAGTCCGGGACGCGCTTCTCGCGGTAGGCGTCGCGACCCTCCTGGGCCTCCTCGCTGCCGTAGAAGAGCAGGTTGGCGTCGTGGGCGAGCTGCTGGATGCCGGTGAGGCCGTCCTCGGCGGCGTTGAAGCTCGCCTTCAGCAGCCGCAGCGCGAAGGGGGAGAGGGCGAGCATCTCAGAGCACCACGCCACCGTCTCCTCCTCCAGACGCTCGAGCGGCACCACGGTGTTGACGAGCCCCATCGCCAGCGCCTCCTGCGCGGAGTACTGGCGGCAGAGGAACCAGATCTCCTTGGCCTTCTTGGGGCCCACGAGGTTGGCGAGCAGGCCGGCGCCGAAGCCGCCGTCGAAGGAGCCCACCTTCGGGCCCACCTGGCCGAAGCGGGCGTTATCGGCGGCGATCGTGAGGTCGCACACGAGGTGCAGCACGTGGCCGCCGCCGATCGCGTAGCCGGCGACCATCGCCACCACGGGCTTGGGCAGGCGGCGGATCTGGACGTGCAGGTCGGTGACGTGAAAGCGCCCGATGCCGGCCCTTCCAGCGCTGTCCTCGGCCAGGTAGCCGGAGTCGCCGCGCACCCGCTGGTCGCCGCCTGAGCAGAACGCGAGCTCGCCCGCGCCGGTGAGCACCACGACTCCCACCTCGGTGTCCTCGCGGGCGTCCTCCAGCGCCTGGGAGATCTCGACGATGGTCCGTGGCCGAAAGGCGTTGCGCACCTCGGGCCGGTCGATCGTGATCTTGGCGATGCCGGGCGCGTCGGCGCCGGACTTCTCGTAGCGGATGTCCTCGTACCTGCCGGCTGGAGTCCATGTGATGTCCATGACCGTGAAGGCTATCTGCAAGTCCGGGGAGCGAACGGGCGACCCGGCGCGACGTGGGCCGTCGTGGATAGCCTGACGGGAATGCACGTGGAGGCATGGCTTTCGCGCGCCGCGCGCATGCGGCCGAGCTGGATCGCGATCGAGACCCCGGAGGGGAGCTGCACCTATAAGGAGCTCCACGCAGCGGCGCTGGCGGGCGCCGGGGAGCTGGCGGCCCGGGGGGTGGAGCCGCGGCGGCGGGTGGCGATCGAGCTGCCAGGCGGGCTTGCGTTCGCGCGGGCGCTGCACGCGTGCCTGCTGCTGGGCGCGGTGGCGGTGCCCGTGGACGTGCGCCTCGCGACGTCCGAGCGCGAGCGGCTCTGTCGCGGGGCCGATCTCGTCCTCCGCGAGCCGCTCCCCGCACGCGCGCGCGCGCGCCCGCGCGGGGCGTCGCTTTCGAAGCGCTTTGCGGGCGGGCACGACCTCGACGGGGTAGCGGCCGTGATCCACACCTCCGGCACCAGCGCCGCGCCGCGGCCGGTGGAGCTGACCTACGGCAACTTCCTGTGGAGCGCCATCGGCTCGGCGGTGGCGCTCGACCGCGGCGGCGAGGATCGCTGGCTGTGCGCGCTGCCGGTCTCCCACGTGGGAGGCCTCTCGATCCTGATCCGCAGCGCGATCTACGCCACCACCGCGGTGGTGCACCAGCGCTTTGAGACCGAGGCCGTGCTCGGGGCGCTGCGGGAAGGGCGGGTCTCGCTCGTGTCGCTCGTGGGCACCACGCTCGCGCGGCTGCTCGACGCGGGCCTCGAGCGTCCGTCCGCGCTGCGTTGCGCGCTCACGGGCGGTGGGCCGGTGCCGGCGGCGCTGCTGGCGCGGGCGCGGGAGGCGGGGGTGCCGGTGAGTCTCACCTACGGGCTCACGGAGGCCTGTTCGCAGGTGAGCACGGTCCCCGTGGCGCTGGCGCTGGCGGCGGAGGCGGGCGAGGAGGCGCACGCGGGCCCGGCGCTGTTCTGCACTCGCCTGGCGATCGCGCCGGACGGGGAGATCCTCGTGGCGGGCCCCACGGTGGCGCGCGGCTCGCGTGGCGCTGACGGCTGGCTTCACACGGGCGACCTCGGGGAGCTGCGGGGCGACGGCTTCCTGAGGGTGAGCGGGCGGAAGTCCGAGACGATCGTGAGCGGCGGTGAGAACGTGGCGCCGGCGGAGGTGGAGGCGGTGCTGGAGGCGCACCCGGACGTGCTGGAGGCGGCGGTGATCGCGCGGGCGGACGAGCGTTGGGGGGAGGCGGTGACGGCGATCGTGATCGCACGTGCGGGCGCGGAGCCGGCGGGCGAGAGCTTGCGAGCGTACTGCGCGGAGCGGCTGGCGCCCTACAAGGTGCCCAAGCAGATCGAGCTCTCCAGCGAGCGGCTGCCGCGGACGGCGTCTGGCAAGCTGTTGCGCAGGAAGCTCACTTGAGGACGCCGTCGGGCGCGAGGCCGCGGGCGGCGAGCCCGGTGAGCCCGGTGGGCGCGAATGTGAGCGGCGCGAGCGGGAGGAAGGAGGCGGCGGTGGGGTTCGACGCGAACGAGTATCGGGAGGCGAGCCTCGCGGGCTGGGAAGAGGCGGCGGCGGGGTGGCGACGCCAGCGTGAGGCGATCGACGCGCTCGGCATGCCGGTGGCGCGCTGGATGCTCGACGCCGCGGCGCCGGCGGCGGGCGAGCGGGTGCTCGAGCTGGCGGCGGGCAACGGGGAGATCGGGTTGATGGCGGCGCGGATGGTGGGGGAGGCGGGGAGCGTGATCGTCTCCGACCAGGCGGAGGCGATGGTGGCGGCGGCGCGCGAACGGGGCGCGGAGCTGGGCGTGGAGAACGTGGAGTTCCGGGTGCTGGGCGGCGAATGGATCGACCTGCCGCTGGCGAGCGTGCAGGTGGTGCTGTGTCGTTGGGGGTACATGCTGATGGCCGATCCGGCGGCGGCGCTCGCGGAGACGCGGCGGGTGCTCGCGCCGGGGGGGCGGCTGGCGCTCGCGGTGTGGGACGGGATCCAGGAGAACCCCTGGGCGGCGCTGCCGGGAGCGGTGCTGCTCGAGCGGGGACTCGTGGAGCCACCGAATCCGGGCGTGCCCGGGCCGTTCGCGCTGGGGGACGCGGAGCGTGTGCGGGGGCTGCTCGCGGGGGCGGGCTTCGCCGAGATCGACGTGCAGGCGCTCGAGGTGACGCGCCGGCAGGGCTCCTTCGAGGAGTTCTGGCAGAGCACGCTGGACATCTCACGGGGCTTTCACGACGCGGTGATGAGCCAACGGGAGTCGGAGATCGAGGAGATCCGCCAGGCGCTGGCGGCGCGGCTCGAGCCCTTCACGAGCTCAGACGGCGGGCTCGAGATCCCCGGTCGCACGCTCGTGGCCTCGGCGAGCGCGTGAGCGAATCGATAGCCTGCGCGATCGACATGCTCTACGACGACGACGCGGACCTGCAGCTGCTCGACGGCAAGACCGTCGCGATCATCGGCTACGGCTCACAGGGCCACGCCCACGCGCTGAACCTCAAGGACTCGGGCGTGCAGGTCGTGGTGGGCCTGCGCGAGGACTCCTCCTCGGCGGCCTCCGCCCGGGAGCACGGCCTGGAGGTGCTGCCGGTGGTGGAGGCGGCGAGCCGGGGGGACCTCGTGATGATGCTGGTGCCCGACGAGCTTCACCGCCAGATCTGGGAGGGCGAGGTCAGGGACGGGATCGCGGAGGGGAACATGCTGCTGTTCGGGCACGGCTTCTCGATCCACTACAAGGAGATCGAGCCCCCGCCGGGCGTGGACGTGGCGATGGTGGCGCCGAAGGGCCCCGGTCATCTCGTGCGGCGGCAGTTCACCGAAGGCAGCGGCGTGCCGGGCCTGATCGCGGTGGAGCAGGACGCCAGCGGCAAAGCGCGGGCGCTGGCGCTCGCCTACGCCAAGGGCATCGGCTGCACGCGGGGCGGGGTGATCGAGACGACCTTCAAGGACGAGACCGAGACGGACCTGTTCGGCGAGCAGGCGGTGCTGTGCGGGGGCGCCTCCGAGCTGGTGCAGGCCGGCTTCCAGACGCTCGTGGACGCCGGATACGACCCCGAGATGGCCTATTTCGAGTGCCTGCACGAGCTCAAGCTGATCGCCGATCTGATGTACGAGAAGGGCCTGGCGGGGATGCGCTACTCGATCTCGAACACGGCGGAGTACGGGGACTACACGCGCGGCAAGCGGGTGATCACGCAGGAAACGCGGGCGAACATGCGCAAGATCCTGCAGGAGATCCAGTCCGGAGACTTCGCGCGGGAGTGGATCGCCGAGAACCGGGCCGGCCAGGAGAGCTTCAAGCGGATGCGGGCCGAGCAGGCCGACACCCAGGTGGAGCACGTGGGGCGGGAGCTGCGCTCGCACATGGACTGGATCAAGCCCTCGTTCTGAGGCGGGCCGCGTGGTGCTGGCCTACCTGTTCTGGCACCGGCCCCGAGACGCGGCGGCGGCGGCGGAGTACGAGCGGGCGCAGATCGCCTTCCACCGCTCGCTGGCGCGCACGCCGCCGGCGGGCTTTCGCGGCTCCGCCGTATTCCGGGTGGCGGCCCTGCCGTGGCCGTGGTCGGCGGCGGCGGCCCAGGAGCGGGCGCCGCGGGACCGGCTGGGGGGCTATGAGGACTGGTATCTGCTCGAGGACTACACGGCGCTCGGCGTCCTCAACGAGGCCGCGGTGGGACGCGGCCACCGCAGCCCCCACGACGCGGTGGCCGGACGCATGGGCGCCGGCACGGGAGGGCTGTACGGCCTCGTGGAGGGTCAGATGGCGGGCTCGCTGGGCGAGCAGACAAGCGTGGTGTGGGTGGCGCGGCCGCCGGGCGCGGTGAAACGGGGCCTGCGGGAGCTGCTCGCGGACATGCTGGTCGACGGAGCCACGCCGGGCACGGCGAGCCTCTGGCGCCGCCAGTTCGTGCTCGGGCCGGCGCCGGAGTACTGCCTGCTTCACGGCGGCGGGGAGGCCGACGAGCACGGGGGTGCGGACGGCGACGCGGTCGACGGCGCGGCCGCGAGCGCGGCGGACAGCGCGGTCGAGGACGCGGAGCGGCCGGCGGGCGTGTCGCTGACGCGGCTGCCAGCGGGCTGGAGCGCCACCACGCTCACGCGTCAGGCGATCTTCGCCTGACGGGCGGCGGTGTGAGCGGATAGGCTGAGCGGCGATGC
>DATJMB010000102.1:0-16444 GCA_035508995.1 Solirubrobacteraceae bacterium
AGCTATCGTGCGTTTCCACAAGTAAATGGACGGAGTGGTCGCCATACACCGGCGGCCCTGACGAAGGCGTCGCCCGTTTCTTCGGTGCGGCGTCTTCGCCGTTTAACCCGCCGTCTGCGCCCGCGAGGGCGTGGCGCCTCAGCTCAGCGCCGGCTGGGCGATCTTACGGGCGCGCCGCTCGAAGGCGAGCTCGCTTTCGAAGTCGGCGTCGTCGCCGCCCGCGACCGTCACCGCGCCTTCGCGCTCGAGCATCGCGATGAAGCTCTCCACCAGCTCCCCGTCGAGCTGGCGTCCCGCCACCCGCCGCAGCTCGGCGATCGCGTCCTGCGGGGTCATCGGCGTGCGGTACGTTTCGCGCGCCGTCATCGTGTCGTAGGTCGAGCACACCGCGATGATCCGCGAGGCCAGCGGGATCTCGCTGCCGATCAGGCCGGCCGGGTAGCCGCTGCCGTCCACGCGCTCGTGGTGGTAGAGGATCGCGTCCGCCACCGGCCCGTAGCCGTCCAGGCGTCCCACCAGCGTGGCCCCGTCCTGGGGGTGGCGGCGGATCACGGCCCAGTCCTCGTCGGAGAGCACCTCCGCTTTGAGGATCCGGTCGGGCAGCGCGAACTTGCCGATGTCGTGCAGCAGGCCCGCCGTGTGCACGAGATCCTGCTCTGACTCGGGCCGTCCGATCTCCCTGGCGAGCTCCCGCGCATAGCGCGCCACCGCCGCCGCGTGACGAGCGGTCATGCGATCGCGCAGCGCGAGCGTCTCCACGAGCGTGGTGAGCACCCCGAGCTGCAGCGAGGCCAAGTGCACCGAGCGCGCTTCCAGCTGGTCGGCCCGTTCCTCCGAGCGCAGCAGCGCCACCATCAGGTGCTGGAAGATCACGATCACCAGCACCGCCGCGATCAGGCTTGGCGCTCCCAGCGTCGTATAGGCGACCGCGAGGATCGCCGTGAGCGCACCCGCCGCCACGTGGCCCGGCAGCACCGGGCCGAGCACGTCGCGAATCTGCTCCGGCACGCGCCGGTTCTCGATGATCCAGTTGTCCAGGGCGATGCAGCCGAAGTCGATGAGCAGCGACACGAAGTACACGCCGAACACGACCAGCGCGAACGTGACCCCTTTGGCGAGCTGGTTGGTGGGGTCGTGTACGTCCCCAATCAGCGTCTGCGCCAGCACCCCGCCCACGAGCGGGAACAGCGCGAAGGTCGTGAGGTTCGTAAGCCAGGCCGTGACCGGCAGTTTGCGCCCGAAGGAGATGAACAGCGCCGCCGCGATCGACACCGCCACCGCCGGCGCCGGCCCGAGCAGGCACATCGCCAGCACCTGCGCCACCAGTCCCGCCGAGAGGTGCTGCCCGCGGATCGTGAACACCAGCCGCTGCCCGCCCATCGACAGCGCCAGCAGCAGGCCAACCAGGAACAGCGGCTGCCATTCCTCGGGTTTCGAGAGCCACGCGGCCGCCGCCACGGCGCCCGTCAGCACAAGCGCCTCGAGCGCACAGAAGACACGGATGGTCAGCCGGTGGGAGGTCATCGGGCCTTGTCGTACTTAACGGCCGCTGCCGCGTGGTCCTTAAGGTGCCCGCGCCCCCGTGGACGCTCAATTGCGTCAGGGCGTGGTTTGCAGCGGCTCGGAGGCCGGCATCGCGGCCGCCGCGGCGGCCTCCGCGGCGGCGTGCTCGCCGGGCGCCTGGCCCTCCTCGTGCTCGCTGGCCGCTCCCACGCCGAGACCGAGACCGATGAAGCCCAGCGTGGTCAGCGAGGCGCCGACGCCCGCCACCAGCAGCGCGCCGCGCGGCGTGCTCACGGCGGTGATCACGCTGCCCAGCACGAAGCCGAGCGCCGGGCAGATCGCGCCGAGCGATTCCACCGCCCCCATCAGCCTGCCCTGCAGCCGCGGTGGAGTGAGACGCTGCACCGCGCTGATCAGCGCCGCCCACTGCACGCCGTTGCCCACCCCGCCGATCAGTCCCGCCGCGCACGCCAGCCACAGCGAGGGCGCCGCCGCCCAGCCGAGATAGGCCACGCCCACCGCGAGCGTCGATGCGCTCAGCAGCGCCCCCAGCGAGCGCTCGATCGAGCGTGCGAAGACGATGCTGCCGATCGCCACCCCAAGCCCCCACACGCCGAGCAGCACGCCATAGCCGGCGTCCCCCGCGTGCAGCGAGAGCTTCGCGTAGGCCACCTCGATCGGCGGCGAGAACTCGAAGAAGACCAGCGCCACCGCCTCCACGATCAGCAGCCGTCGCAGCACCCGCGCGGCGTTGATGTATTGCCACGCAGCCCTTACCCGCGCCCGTACCGAGCTTGTCTCCGCGTCTTCCACGTGCGGCTTCAGATCCAGCAGCATCATCCCGCAGATCAGGAACGACACAAGATCCACCACCAGCGCCGCCGGCACGCCGAAGGCCGGCACCACAAGGCCCGCGAGCGCCGGCCCCAGCGTGAACGTGATCGCAAAGCCGATGTTCAGCGCCGCGTTGGCGCGCCGCTCCGCCTCCACCGCGGCGCTCTCCAGCGCCGCGTCACGCTCGGCCGGGGAGTCTTCCGCCGAGGCGCCCTGACGTGCCGACCCCGCCTCGGCCTGCGCGCGCGCCCACACCCGCGCCTCCCTTGCCGCCGCGGCGCGCAACAGGGCACTCGCGGCCAGCGCCGCGGTGCCGTCGAGGATCACCAGGAAGATGATCCCCGGCAGCGAGAAGTCCCACAGCAGCAGCGCCACCAGCGCGCCGCTCACGGCCGCCTCGAAGAAGTACAGCGCGCTCAGCTCGCCCCGCCGCGCCGAGGCCTCGACGCGGGCCACGAGCGCGGGCACGAGAAAGGCCGGCAGCACCTGGCCCGCGAGCAGCAGCCCGGCCACCGCGATCGCGCTGTGCGTGTGGTCGAACACCGCCACCGAGAGGGCGATGAAGCCGAACCAGGTGCCCAGGCGGTTGACCGTGTAGGCGGCGACGATCCGTCGCAGCCGCGAGGAATGCAGGGGCGTCGCAGCCGTGGTCGTTGGCATCGGCGGCGCTCACGCTAACGGCTGGCGTCCGGCGCGCCGAGCGCTGCAAGAACGCTCTCGCCCGGTGCCGATCGGTGCCGATCGAAGTGGGAGCGACGCGTCAAAAAACGGCTGCCCGCGCGCGTGCGTGCGCGTGGGCGCGGGCATACGCCTCAGGCGCGCCCGCTCGCCGCCACCGGCAGGCCGGCATCGACGCTGATCACCGGCAATCGCGGCTGGCGCTGGGCGAGCAGCCGGATCATGTCCTCGCCGGAGAGATCTTCCAGATCGCCCGCGAGCACCACCAGGCGGCTCCGCGGCGCGTGCTCGAGCGCCTCGCCCGCACAGTCAGCCTCCACGAACACCGTGCGCCGCGACACCGTCCCGGCGAGCTCCTGGCGCAGCCCCGCACGCCGCGTGACCTCGCCGCCGGCGAGCAGGACGACCGGAGCCGCGACACGCTCGCCCCCGAGCGCTTGCAGTCCCGGTCGTCCTCGATCGCTCGTCGGAAGCCCCTCCGGGTGGGGCTCGCCGTTGCCGCGCAGCAGCCGCAGCCGCGGACGCGGGAAGTGCTCGCGTGGTCTGGCCGGTGAGACGATCGGGCTCATCAGAGCAGCGCCCTCGCGATCAGCGAGCGCATGTCCGCCACCGAGGGTGCCGGCTCGCCGCTCGCGCCGGTGAGCGGCTCGTGAGCCGTGCGGCCCGCGGACTCCCGCGCGCAGCCCTCGTGCGCCGCTCCGCGCCCGAAGGCCGACAGCCCCGCGAAGCCGGCGGCCGTCAGCGTCAACCAGGTGCCTGCGATTCCAAGGACGATCATCGCGCTGCCTCCTTTCGCCGTGCGACGACGCGCTCATGCTGCGATCGGGTCGAGGGGATGTGCGTCATCACAGCCGACATGATGCGCCCTTCCGGGCCGTTTGTCTGTCGTCCGGAGGGTGCCGATCGTGTCGTCCCAAAGGTGCCGATCTGTGTCGTCCCAGAGCGGCGCATCGTGTCGTCCTTCGCGGGCCGGCCCGGCACGAGAATGGCTTTGGAATGCATGTTTCCGGGGTAACCCCAGCGTGGTGCCAGGCGCACCACGGCCAATTGCCCGCCGGACTACAAAACGGCCCCCGCGTCGCCTTTCGCGCCGAGGAAGCCGCCGATCGAGCCGCTACGGTGTGCCCCTATGGACGAGGTCACGCCGGGCGTCGATCGCCCCATCAGGGTGATCATCGCCGACGATCACTCCGTCGTGCGCGACGGGGTGCGCACGGTGCTCGAGCGGGAGGTGGGCGAGTTCGACATCGTCGCCGAAGCCGCTGACGTGCCCTCCACGATCAAGGAGGTGCGTGAGCACAAGCCCGACCTGCTCACGCTCGACCTCACGATGCCCGGCGGCTCGAGCCTCGCGGCGCTGCCGGCCTGCTTCCTGGCCCATCCCACGCTCGCGGTGGCGATCCTCACGATGCGCGAGGATCCCGAGTACGCCCGCCAGGCCCTGCGCGCCGGCGCCCGCAGCTATGTGCTCAAGGAGGCCGAGCCGGCCGAGCTGCTGCAGGCCTTCCGCCTGGCGGTCGCTGGCAGCAACTACCTGCACCCCCGCCTCGGCGCGCAGATGGCCACCGGCGAGGACGCCCCCGCGGACGGGGTGGCGCTCAGCGAGCGCGAGCGGGAGGTCATCAGGTTGATCGCCAACGGCTACACCAACCCCCAGATCGCCGAGCAGCTGCACGTAGCCGAGCGCACCGTCAAGACCTATCGTGCACGCGCGATCGAGAAGCTCGGCTTCTCCTCGCGGGCGGAGATAACCGCCTACGCCCGCAAGCTCGGCCTCGTGGACTAGCGATCGGCCTCGCTACTGGTGGCCGGCCGGCTGCGAGACCGGACGGCCGGCGAGCGGAACGGTGAGGCGCATGACGGTCCCTTTCTCGGGCGCCGGCACCAGTTCGAGCTCTCCGCCCACGAGCTCCGCGCGCTCGCGCATCCCGGACATGCCAAAGCCCCCCTCCAGGCCGTCGCCGCGCGGACCGAGCCGGTCGGCTTCGGGCAGCCCCTTGCCGTCGTCGGTCACCGACGCGATCACCTCGCCTTCGCGCTCGCTCACCCGCACGACCGCGCTTTCGGCTTCCGCATGGCGGCTGACGTTCGTGAGCGCCTCCTGCACAACCCGGTAGATCGTGCTCTCGAGCTCCGCATCCAGGCGCTCGTCTTCGTGGCCCGGCCCCAGCTCGATCTCGGTGCGCACGTCCAGGCCGTCGATCGCCTGCGCCCGGCGCGCCAGGGCCTGCAGCGCGGCCTCGAGCCCGAGGTCGTCGAGCGCCGCGGGTCGGAGCTCGGTGATCAGGTGGCGCAGGCCGTCGATCTCGTCGCCGAGCCCTTCCAGCACCGCGTCCACCGCGCCGCTGAGCGCCTCGCGGTCGTCGATGTCGCGGGCGTTGGCGAGCTTCAGGCGCAACGCGCCGAGGCCCTGGACCGTCTCGTCGTGGATCTCCCGCGCCCAACGCGTGCGCTCGCGCTCGCGTGCCTCCATGCCGTAGCGCAGCCGCTCGATCTCCACCGAGCGCTCCGCCTGCAGCCGCTGGGCGACGCTCGCCGCGAACGCGCTCAGCGCCTGCGCGTCGGGCCCACGGAAGCTGTTGTCGCGACGCAGCGCGATCACCATGCCGCCGCCGTGGCCCTCCATGTTCAGTGGCTCGATCAACACCGCTCGCGCCTCAACGCCCAGTTCGTGCAGGATCGCGGCGTCCTGTCCGCGCGGACGGTCCAGCGCCACCGGCTGGCCGGCCTGGAAGACGGCGCCCAGGGCGCTGCCTTCGACCGGCACGATCCGCAGCCGCGGGGCGCTCTCGCCGCTGGCGGCAGCCACGCGCAGCTCGCCTCGCTCCTCGATCACCATCATCAGCGTGGTCGCATCGAGCAGCGCGAGGCCGCGGTCGGCCATCAGGCGCAGCAGCCAAAGCTCAGATCCGGAGAGCACCGCGGCGGATTATGGCCTATGGGCCGGAGGCCTCCACGGGGCGCTCGGCGCCGCGCTGGTCGCGGGCGCCCGGCTTAGCGGCTCGGCAGCGAGCCTGCGCCGTTGCGCTCGCGCCGGGCGGCCCGCCTGGCCTGCGCGAGCAGCTGCTCGCCGCTGAGATCCTCCCGCCAGGCGGCCAGCGCCACCGACACCCGCAGCGAGCGCCGCACGCCGCCCGCTTCGATCTTGATCGCCCGCAGCCGGTCGATCATGCGCCGCGCCACGATCTCCCCGCTGGGACCGTCGGCGCCCGGCAGCAGCACGAGCAGCTCGCTCTCACTCGGCCGTCCCACCCGGTCGAAGCGGCGCAGCTCCCGGCTGAGCGCCGGTCCCGCGTAGGCGAGCGCCTGCAGCGGCAGCTCGCTGCCGTGACGGGCGGCGAGCTGCTCGAGGTCCTCGAGCGCCACCAGCAGGCAGCACAGCGGCGTGCCGTGTCGCCCCGCGCGGTTGATCTCCTCGACGATCCGCTCCCGCAGGTCCTCCGCCGAGAGGCAGTGCAGCGCGCCGGGATTGTCCACGCCGGGCTCCCCTCTGAGCGGGGCTCGGCCGATGCTCGGATCTGGATCGCTGGCAGCCATGCCGTTGTGCGCACGAGTCTAGGTGCGCGACGCGCTTTCGCGGGGTCCCTCCCGGTGCCGTCGCTCCGGATTATAGGCCCCAGCGAGGCCGCTTGGGAAGAGGCGCTGGCGGGCTCTCGGCGCGCCAGGTCCGTCCTTGTGCGCTGCTAGACATCGAGCGATGCTGGTCGAGCTGACAGTCGAGAACCTGCTGCTGATCGAGCACGCGCAGCTGCGCCTCGCGCCGGGCTTGAACATCCTCACCGGCGAGACCGGCGCGGGCAAGACGGTGCTCGCGCACGCCCTCGACCTGCTGCTGGGCGGGCGCGCGCGTACCGGGATCGTGCGCCCGCGGGCGCCCGAGGTGTACGTGGAGGGGATCTTCGAGCTGCCCGAGCATCTGCGCGAGGAGCTCGGCGAGCGGCTGCCCGCGCGGGCGCGCGAGGAGGGCGAGATCGTGCTCGCCCGCCGCGTGGGCGCCGACGGGCGCACCCGCGCCTACATCGGCGGGCGCAGCGCCACCGTGGCCGAGCTGCGCGACGTTGCCATGCGCCTGATCTCCTTCTATGGCCAGCACGAGCACCACAGGCTCACCCTCGCCGGCGGCCAGCTGGCGATCCTCGACGCTCGCTGCGGTCCCGAGCAGGCCGCCCGCCTGCGGGCCTGCGCGGCGGCTCACGATGAGACGGTGCGCCTGCGGGGGGAGCTCGCACAGCGCGAGGAGCTCGCGCGGGCGCGCGACCTCGAGCTCGAGCTGCTCCGCCACGAGCTCGCGGAGATCGACGCGGCGGCGATCGAGGAGGCCGAGTACGAGCGCCTGCGCGGCGCGCGCGAGCGCCTGCGCCGCCTGGACGCCCTCTGCGGCGCTGCGGCGGGCGCGCACAGGGCGCTCGCGCCCGAGGCCGCCGAGGAGCTCGGGGCGCTCGCCCTGCTCGGCGCCGGCGTGGCATCGCTCGAGTCCGCGGGCGGCGTGGACGAGCGCCTGGACGGGCTGTGCGAGCGGCTGCGCGGCGTGAGCGTCGAGGCAGAGGACCTCGCCGGCGAGCTGCGCGACTACGCCGAGGGCCTGATCGAGCAGGACGGCTCGCTGGAAGAGGTCGAAGAGCGCCTGGCCGCATGCGAGCGGCTGGTGCGCAAGCACGGCGGCACGATCGCCGCGCTGCTCGAGCACGCTGCGCGCGCCCGCGAGCGGGCGGCGGCGCTGGAGAGCGCCGAGCACGAGCTCGCGCGGGCCCAGAGCGAGCTGGCGGCGGCCCAGGCCGAGCTGCAGGCACACGCCGGTGAGCTGCGCGAGGTCCGCGAGCGCGAGGCGCCGCGCCTCGCGCGGGCCGTGCGCGAGCAGCTCGCGGCGCTGGCGATGGCCGAGGCCGACTTCGAGGTCGCGCTCTCCGCCATGGAGCCGGGCCCCAGCGGCGCGGACGCCGTCGAGCTGATGATCGCCCCCAACCGCGGCGTGCCCGCCGGCCCCCTGCGCGAGATCGCCTCCGGCGGCGAGCTCTCGCGTGTGATGCTCGCGGTGATCGTGGCCGGCGCCGGCGAGGACGCCAAGGCCGCGGGGTCGCGGGGGCGCGGCCGTCGCGACCCCCGCACGGACGTGCCCGCGACGGTGGTCTTCGACGAGATCGACGCGGGCATCGGCGGCCACACGGCGCGGGCGGTGGGCGAGCGGCTGCGGGCGCTGGCGCGCGAGCGCCAGGTCATCTGCATCACCCACCTGCCGCAGATCGCCTCGCTGGGGGAGCGGCACTTCGCGGTCGTCAAGGACGCCGCCGCCGACCCCGCACGCGCCACCGTGGCGGAGCTGCACGAGCCCGAGGTGGTCTCCGAGCTGGTGCGCATGCTCGGCGGCGAGGAGGGCGACGGCGGCGCGCTGCGCCACGCCCGCGAGCTGCGCCGGGCGGCCTGAGGACAGGCCCACGCGACGCCGCGCCGGGGCGGAGGCGGTACTCTCGCCGGTCATGGCCGCTACCAGGCAGCCACCGAGCGCGAGGCCGCCGATCGAGCCGCTGGCGGCCACGCCCGAGCGCGCCGGGGCAGGCGCCCGGGACAGGACTCCCAAGCGCGCGCTCGCGGGGCCGGTGCGCATGGGCCGGCGCACCAAGCTGCTCGTGCGACGCCTGCGCCGCGGCGAGATCGCGGTGATCGACCACCTCGACATCGACCGCGTATCCGCGGAGGAGCTGATCGAGGCCGGCGTGGTCGCGGTGCTCAACTGCCGGCCCTCCGCGAGCGGCGCCTATCCGAACCTCGGGCCGCAACTGCTCGTGGAGGCCGGGGTGCGCCTCGTGGACCTGCCCGACGACTCCCTCTTCACGCGGATCTCCGACGGCCAGCGGATCGTGCTGCGCGGGGGAGAGGTGCTCGATTCCGCCGGCGTGCCGCTCGCGCGTGGCGAGGTGCTCGACCGCGAGCGGGTGCGCGCCGAGACCGAGGCGCGGCGAAGGGAGATCGGCGAGGCGCTCGAGCGCTTCGCCCACAACACGATCGAGCACATGCGCGAGGAGCGGGAGCTGCTCGCCGGGCGCATCGAGCTGCCGCGGTTCGCCACCGACTTTCGCGATCGCTCCGCCCTCGTGGTCGTACGCGGCGTGGGCTGCCGGCGCGACCTGCGCGCGCTGCGGCCGTTCATCCGCGACATGCGCCCGGTGCTGGTGGCCGTGGACGGCGGCGCCGAGGCGCTCTTCGAAGCGGGCCTCGTGCCGGACATGGTGGTGGGCGACATGGACTCCGCCGGCGAGGAGACGCTGCGCCGGGCGGTGCGCGAGGGCGCGGAGCTCGTGGTGCACTCCTACATCGACGGCCGCGCGCCGGGGCGGGCGCGACTGGAGCGGCTGGGGCTCGATTTCCAGCTCGTGCCGGCGCCGGGCACGAGCCAGGACGTGGCGATGCTGATCGCGGCCGAGAAGGGGGCGCGGCTGATCGTCTCGGTGGGATCCCAGTTCAACCTCGTCGAGTTCCTCGATCGCAACCGCGAGGGCATGTCCTCCACCTTCCTGACGCGGCTGCGTATCGGGGAGATCCTCGTGGACGCCAAGGGCGTGAGCCGCCTCTACCGCCCGCGCCCGGGGGTCGCGCCACTGCTGGCGGTGATCGCGGCGGGCCTGATCGCGATGATCGCCGTGGTGTGGCTGACGCCGGCGCTCCACGACGTCGCGAACCTGTTGTGGCTGAAGCTGCAGCTGCTGTTCGGCGACGGCTGAGCGCCACCGCCTCCCGCCGCGATGTTCGACTACCGGTATCACGCGCTCTCGCTCGCGGCGGTCCTGCTGGCGCTCGCGGTGGGGGTGCTGATCGGGGTGGCGATCGGCGACTCCAACCTCGTCTCCTCCGCCAAGAGCGGCATCGTGCACGAACTGCAGGGCGAAGTCGCGGGCGCCCACCACCAGATCGGCCAGCTGCAGGACCAGCTGGCCGAGCAGGAAGCGTTCGCCAACGGCCTGTATCCACTCGCCGCCCAGGACGTGCTCAAAGGCCGCCAGGTCGGGCTCGTGTTCCTCGGCGGCTCCTCCGACACGGTCGCCGGTCTCGTGCGCTCCACCGTGGGCCAGGCCGGGGGCGCGGTTGCGACGGTCGCGGCGGTGCGCGAGCCGCTCGACCTCGCCGGTATCGGGCACGCGGCGGCGGGCACCCGCTACGCCTCGCTGGCGGGCTCGCCGCAGGCGATCGAACGCTTCGGCGAGCTGGTCGGACGCCAGCTGCTCAGCGGTGGCCGGCGGGTTGACGGAGAGCTGCTCGGCCGCGTACGGTCGAGCCTGTTCAGCGCCTTCGACGGCCGGCCCGCCAAGCTCGACGGGCTCGTGGTGATGCGCGTCGAACCGCCCGGCATGAGCGCCACGCAGAGCGAAGCCATCGCCGCCTTCCAGGCGGGACTGCTCGCGGGAGCGGCGGCGAAGGGCACGCCGGCGGTGGGGGTGGAGCTGAGCTCCACCGCTCCCTCGCAGGCGCCGTGGTACAAGAGCCGCGGGCTCTCGAGCGTGGACGATCTCGAAACGCCCGTGGGCCGCACCGCGCTCGTCTACGCCCTCGCGGGCGCCCACGGCACCTTCGGGATCAAGCCGACGGCCGAAGCGCTGCTGCCGAGCGCCTCGCGTTAGCGTCCGCGGCGATGCACGCCCTGCCGCTGCTGCTCGCGCTCCTGCTGGCGGCGCTGCTCGCAAAGCCGCTGCTCGAGCTGCTGCGATCCGGCGGCCACACGGCGCCCAACTATCGTGGCCGGCGCCTGCCCGTGCCGTTCGGCCTGCTCGCGCCGGTGGCGGCGCTGGCGGCGCTGGTGCCGCTCATGGCGCTCGAACGCCTCACCCACAGCCGCGTCTTCGAACCGGGAGCGCTCGCGGCGGCGACATACGTGCTCGGCGTGGCGCTGCTGGGCCTTATCGACGACACGCTCGGCGGCGGCGCGCCAGCCGACGGCGCGGGCGAAGTGGCGCGAGCGGCGCCGCGCGGCCTGCGTGGCCACGCCCGGGCGCTCGCGCGAGGGGAGCTCTCGACCGGCGCGGTCAAGGCGATCGGCTCGCTTGGCCTCGCGCTGCTGGTCACCGACCGCGCCGGCCTCTCCGTCGGCCGCTGGCTGCTGGCGACGGCGGTGCTGGTGCTGGCCACGCACGCCCTGAACCTGCTGGACCTGCGCCCGGGCCGGGCGACGAAGTCCTTCGCCGTGCTCGCCGCGGCGCTCACGCTCGGCGCCCGCGACCTCACGCCGCTGTGGACGCTCGGCCTGTTCGCGGGGCCCGCGCTCGTGGCGGGCGCCTACGACCTGCGCGAGCGGGCGATGCTCGGCGACACCGGCGCGAACGTGCTGGGCGGGCTCGCCGGACTGTGGCTGATCGGCACGCTCTCGCTCGCCGGCCAGCTGATCGCGCTCGCGGCGCTGCTCGCGATCGCGCTATTTGGGGAGCTTTGGTCGATCTCCGCGCTCGTTCGGAGGCTGCCGCTGCTGCGGGCTCTAGACTCCTGGGGCAGGCCATCATGACTGCACACGGATCCGACCGCCGCGCGGAAAGCCCCTCCAAGACCCGGTTCATCTTCGTTACCGGCGGCGTGGTGTCCTCGCTCGGCAAGGGCATCGCCGCGGCCTCGATCGGGCGGCTGCTCGTCGCGCGGGGCCTGACGGTGGCGATGCAGAAGTTCGACCCCTACATCAACGTCGATCCCGGCACCATGTCCCCCTACCAGCACGGCGAGGTGTTCGTGACCGAGGACGGCGCCGAGACGGACCTCGACCTCGGCCACTACGAGCGCTTCACCGACGCCAACACCAGCCGCGCCTCCAACGTCACCGCGGGCGGGGTGTACGACACGGTCATCCGGCGCGAGCGCCGCGGCGACTACCTCGGCGGGACCGTCCAGGTGGTGCCGCACATCACCGACGAGATCAAGCAGCGCATCAGCCTGATCGCGGAGTCAAGCGACGTGGACTTCGTGATCACCGAGATCGGCGGCACCGTGGGGGACATCGAGTCGCTGCCGTTCCTGGAGGCGATCCGCCAGTTCCCCGTCGACGTGCGGGCGCGGCGCTGCATGTTCATCCATCTCACGCTCGTGCCCTACATCGGCCACGCCGGCGAGCTGAAGACCAAGCCCACACAGCACTCCGTCAACGAGCTCAGGCGCATCGGGATCGCGCCGCACATGCTCATGTGCCGCTCCGAGGGGCCGCTCTCGCAGGAGATCCGCAAGAAGATCGCCCTGTTCGCGAGCCTGCCGGTGGAGGCCGTGGTCTCGGCGCGGGACGTTCCCGACATCTACGAAGTGCCGCTCGTCTTTCGCGAGCAGGGCGTCGACGACTTCGTGCTCGAGCACTTCGGCATGGAGGCGCCCGCGCCCGAGCTCTCCGCCTGGCGGGAGCCGATCGAACGGGCGAGTCGGGCGCGCGAGACGGTGACGATCGCGCTGGTGGGCAAGTACGTCAAGCTCGAGGACGCCTACCTGTCGGTGAGCGAGGCCCTGCGCCACGCCGCCGGTGCCCACGACGCGCGGGTGCGGATCGAGTGGATCGACTCCGAGGGCCTCGAGGATCTCGACGGGCCCTCGGCGCACACGCTGCGCGAGGCCGACGGCATCCTCATCCCCGGTGGGTTCGGCGGGCGCGGGATCGAGGGCAAGATCGTGGCGGCGCGAATCGCCCGCGAGAGCGCGATCCCCTATCTCGGCATCTGCCTGGGCATGCAGGTCGCCGTGTGCGAGCTGGCGCGCAGCCTCGCGGACATGGAGGGCGCGAACTCCACGGAGTTCGACCTCGAGACGCCCTACCCGGTGATCGACCTGCTGCCCGAGCAGAAGGAGATCGCCGACCTCGGCGGCACGATGCGCCTCGGGGCGGACCCGATCAAGCTGCACGCGGACACCCGTGCGCGAGAGATCTACGGCGAAGCGGTCGTCTACGAGCGCCACCGCCACCGCTATGAGGTCAACAACCTGCTGCGCAAGCGGCTGCAGAGCGCGGGGCTGATCGTCTCGGGCACCTCGCCCGACGAGCGCCTGGTGGAGGCGATCGAGCTCGACGAGCACCCCTTCTTCGTGGCCTCCCAGTTCCATCCCGAGTTCAAGTCCCGCCCCGAGCGCCCGGCGCCGCTGTTCCGGGAGTTCGTCGCCGCCGCGCTGGCCCAGGCGCGGCGCACGCGACCCGCGACTGGCTCGGAGCCGGTGCAGCACGAGAGCGAGGAAGAGGCGCGCCCCGCGCCCGCGGGCGCGGCGCCGAGTGGCGCGGGTCGTTCGTGAGCGCACGCGCGACGGCCGCTGGCGGGTCCGTGCCGGCGGTGGTCGGAGACACGGGCGGGGTGCGGGTGCAGGCGGTCTTCCACGACGTGGACGAGCACACCGCCCAGGCGATCTCCGCCGAGTTGATCGCACGGGCGCACGAGCTCGCGAACACGCCCGCGTGGGAGTGCGACGTGGACGTGAGCGTCGAGGTGCTGCCGGCCCGTGAAGACGGCGCTCGTGCCGACGGCGCCCTGTAGCTTGCGCGAGCGATGCTGAAGCTGCGTCGCGCGATCGTCGTGCAGGCGGGGTCTCCCGACGGACCCGAGCAGGAGCTGCTGGTGGAGCTCGGCGGCGCCGCGGGCGCGGGCAGGGCGCGGGCGGCGATCGCCGACGTGGCCCTGGTGGGAGCGGCGCAGGAGGGCGACGAGGTGATCGTCAACGTGCAGGCGCTCGACCTCGGGCTCGGCTCGGGGGGCTTTGACATCGTGCACGCCAACCTCACGCGGGGGCTCGCCGGCGACGGCGCGCCGGGGGCGAGCGTGATGAAGCTCAACTACACGAGCGTGCAGCACGCGGTGGCGCCGGTGGAGGGCGAGCGGCTGAGCGTGGACCTGCAGCGGCCGGCGGCGGTGCTCGCGCTGCACGGCCAGCTCGCGGCGGTGGCGTGGGCGTTCGCGGGCGCCGCGCCGCAACTGCGCCTCGGCTACGTGCAGACCGCGGGCGGGGCGCTGCCCGCGGGACGCTCGGGGGTGGCGCGGGAGCTGCGCGCGCGCGGCCTGCTCGCAGGCCACCTCACGGCGGGCGCTGCCTACGGCGGCGAGGGCGAGGCGATCACCACCGCCGGGGCGATCCACCACGGGCTCACGGCCCTCGGCTGGGACGCGGCGGTGTGCGGACCCGGGCCGGGGATCGTGGGCTCGAGCTCCACGCTCGGCCACGGAGGCCTCGCGGCGCTGGACTCGGCCCATGTGGCGCTGGCGCTCGGCTGCCCCACGCTGCTCGTGGCGCGGATGTCCTCGAGCGATCCGCGGGCTCGCCACCGCGGCATCTCCCACCACACGCTCACGGTGCTGGACCTGCTGCTCGAGCCCGTCACGGTGGCGCTGCCCGCGGGCATGCGCTCGCCCGTGGGAGCCGAGCTGCGAGCGGGCCTGGGGGCGGTGTTCGGCGGGACGGTGCCCGGCCGGCCGGGGCTCGAGCTCGACGTCGAGCGTCCGGCGCGCATCACCCGCCACGACTGGCGCCGGGCTCCGGTGGACCTGCCGGGCTTCGCCGGCTCGGGGCTGCCGTCGCGCACGATGGGACGCGGTCTGCTCGAGGATCCCCTGTTCTTCGCGGCGGCGCTCGCGGCGGGAGCGGCGCTGGCGGAGCTCGCCGCGCAGGCGCCCGGCGATGAGCATCCGCCGGAGGACAGCGAGGCGAGCGCGAGTGAGCGGACGGACGGTGAGGACGGCGAGGAAGGGACAGCCGGAGAAGGAGCGGGGAGGGGAGGGGCGAAGCTCGGAGCGTGACCGCGACCCGGGCGCCCGAGAACGAGAGCGTGGAGATCGAGCCCCTGCTGCTCGACTTCCTGGCGCACCTGGAGCTCGAGCGGGGCCTCTCGCGCAACACGCTCGAGGCGTATCGCACCGATCTGCTGCAGCTGGGCGGGTTCCTGCGCAGCCGGGAGGTGGCGGTGCTCGCGGCCCAGCACGGCGACCTCGCGGCCTTCCTCTCCGAGCTCGCGGGCGGCAGCGCCGCGGCGGCAACGCTGCAGCGCAAGGCGGCCTGCCTGCGCTCCTTCTACCGCTACCTGCGCCGCGAGGACGCCATCGCGCACGATCCCACGGCCGAGTTGCGGGGCCCGCGCCGCGGCCAGACGCTGCCACGGGCGCTCACCCGCGGCGAGGTCTCGCGGCTGCTGGAGCAGCCCCGCGGCACCGCGCCGCTGGCGCTGCGCGACCGCTCGCTGCTGGAGCTGATGTACGCATGCGGTCTGCGCGCCTCCGAGGCGGTGGGCCTGGAGCTGGCGGACGTGGATCTCGAGGAGCGGGTGCTGCTGGCGCGCGGCAAGGGCGCCAAGGAGCGCATCGTGCCGATCGGGGGGCGGGCGGTGGCGGCCACCGACACCTATCTGAAGCGGGGGCGACCCGCGCTCGTGGGCGTGCGGGTCCAGTCCAAGCTGCTCGTCAACGGGCGCGGCGGCGGGCTCACGCGCCAGGGCCTGTACAAGATCGTGCAGGGCCACGCCCGCGGTGCCGGACTGGAGCGCAAGATGAGCCCCCACACGCTGCGCCACACCTTCGCCACGCACCTGCTCGCGGGCGGCTGCGACCTGCGCTCGCTGCAGGAGATGCTCGGACACGCCGACCTCGCCACCACCCAGGTCTACACCCATCTTTCGGCGGAGCGCCTGAAGGACGTCTACTTCGAGGCCCATCCGCGCGCGCGCCGGCGCAGCTGAGGAGCGCGAGCATGGCCGGTGAGAGCAAGCGGCTACGAGGACAGCCGCGCGGGCATCAGGCGGGCGCGACGCGCCGGGCGGTGGTGCTGGTGATCGACGCCTGCGGCGTGGGGGCGCTGGACGACGCGGAGGAGTACGGCGACGCGGGCGCGAACACGCTGCTGCACGTCGCCGAGGCGGTTGGGGGCCTGCGCCTGCCGACGCTCCAGATGCTCGGTCTCGGCTCGATCCTCGAGCTTCCCGGCGTGGCGCCCGCGACACAACCGGCGCTGCACGGGCGCCTGCACGCGCTCGGTCCCGGCAAGGACTCCACGGCCGGCCACTGGGAGCTGATGGGGGTGGTGCTCGACCGTCCGCCGCCCACCTACCCGGAGGGCTTTCCGGCGGAGATCGTGGCGCGCCTGCGCCAGGCGACGGGCCGGGAGATGATCTGCAACCTCCCCTACAACGGCATCGCCGCGATCGAGGACTTCGGCGCCGAGCACCTGCGAAGCGGCGCCCTGATCCTCTACACCTCCCAGGACTCGGTGCTGCAGCTGGCGGCGCACGTGGAGCGGCTGCCGGTGGAGGACCTCTGGCGGGCGTGTGCCGCGGCACGGCAGGCGATGAGCGGCGAGCACGCCGTGGGCAGGGTGATCGCGCGCCCCTTCGCGGGGCAGCCGGGCGCCTTCGAGCGCACCGCGGGACGCCGGGACTTCGCGCTGGCGCCGCCCAGGCGCAGCTACCTGCAGGAGCTCGGCGCGGCCGGCGTGCCGGTGCATGGGGTGGGCA
>DATJMB010000103.1:0-5748 GCA_035508995.1 Solirubrobacteraceae bacterium
ATCCCCCGGTACACCGGCACCCCCAGCTTCGCCGGCACCGCTCGCTTTCCCGTCGCGAACTTGATCGTGTTGTTCTGCCCCGCCCAGATCGCCTGCCCAAGGTCCTTGCCCACCTTCGCCCGGTCGACGTCGAACGCCGCCGTGAACTCGATGTCCCGCACGTGATAGCCCCCAAGGTCCACGTGCATCAGGCCCGGCACCCGCTCCGTGGGGTCCGCCTCCCGGTAGTAGTGCACCCCCTGCACGAACGAGTTCGCGCAGTTGCCCACCCCCACGATCGCCACCCGCACCTTGTCCCGCTGGTAGCGCCCCGCTCCGTTGGCGTGCGCCCCGCTGCCGTTGCTCTTGGAATTTTGCATCGCCAGAGCTTATCTGGGCGGCGACAGCTCGCGCCGGACGTGCGCGATCCGCTGTCCCACCGTGATCACGCTCAGCCCCGCCAGCACGTACACCGCTCCCGCCAGCAGGCTGAAGTCCCCGAGCGAGGCCCCCCGCGCGAAGATCAGACCGATCGAGAGGATCACCACCCGCACCGGCCGCGTCGCGATCCCCACCTTGCACTCCACCCCCAGCGCCTCCGCCCGCGCCCGCGTGTAGCTCACCATCAGCGACCCCAGCACCGCCACCACCACCGCTGCCGCCGCCACCTCTTCGCCCCGCGCCGCGAACGTTCCCGCCACAGCCGCCAGCACGATCCCCTCCTCGATCCGGTCCAGCGTCGAGTCCAGGAACGCCCCGAACGGCGTCCCCTTGCCGGACATCCGCGAGTACCGCCCGTCGAGCGTGTCCATCACCGAGCCCACCACGAACGCCACCCCGCCGAGGAAGAAGTAACGCTCCCACACCAGCACCGCCGCCACCACGTTCAGCGCCAGCCCCGTCAGCGAGATCGCGTTCGGCGTCAGCCGCGACTCGATCAGCGCGTTGCGCATCAGCTCCCGTCGCTGGCCCGAGCCGATCGGCGCCCGCACCCGCCCGTGCCCGCCTCGCCCGCTCGCCCGCCGCGTTCGCCGTGGCCCCTCGTGCCTGCGTGGCGCCACCCGCTGCCCTCCGTCTCGCTCGCTCATCCGCCCGGCGCTCCGGCGGTCGCCGTGCCCGCCGGGTCCGCGAAGCGCCACACCTGCGGCCGCGCCCGCGCCAGCCACGTCGCCCCGTAGGCCGACGCCCCCGCCGTCAGCGCTCCGAGGATCGCGTCGAAGATGAAGTGGTTGGCCGTCACGATGATCACGAACGCCATCAGGAACGGGTACAGGAACCACAGCACCCGTCCCACCGGGTTGCGCGTCAGCCGCGCCAGCGGCCAGCCGATCATCAGCGCGAACGCCACGTGCATCGACGGCACCGCCGCGTAGGGGTTGAACAGCGCGTTCATCGAGGCGCTCGCGTGCGACACGTGCACCCCCGTGAAGTTCGACACCGAGTCGATGAACCCCCACTCCGGCAGGAACCGCGGCGGCGCCGTGGGGAACACCGTGTAGCCCACCAGCGCGATCCCCATCGCGATCATGAACATGTTACGCACGAAGTAGAAGCTCCGGTTGTGCCTCAGGTAGAGGTAGATCAGCGCGCTCACCGTCACCGTCGTCTGCGCGTTCACATACAGCCAGCTGGAGGCGTCCATCAACACGTGGCTCCCCGACGCCCACGCCTGCACCGAGGGCTCCACGAACAGGTGCGCTCCCCGCTCGATCGAGATCAGGTCCCGCGCGTGCGCGAACGCCTCCGCCGCGTCTCCCTCCACCAGCCCTCGCACGATCCTGTAGGCCACGTAAGCCGCCGCGAACAGCCCCACCTGCCGCACCACGTCCAGCCAGCCCTGCGGCGTCAGCCGGGCTTGCAGGGCACGAGCGCGGGCGGCCATCGCAGAAGCCTAGACCATGCTCCAAAAGTGGGTCCCCGCGCGTGCGTGCGTGCGCGTGCGCGTGCGCGCGCGGGCACCGCGAAAAGGAACGTTTGCGCGCCAGCTCTCCTGCGCCCGCCCCACGGGTCAGTCGCAGCGAGCGCCGCGGCTGAAGACCCGTTCCAGCGAGAAGCCGATCCTCACCGCCACCCTCTCCGCCCGCGTGGCCGTCACGTACGTCCAGCCCCCAGGCGCTTCCGCCACGCAGCCGCTGCCCCCGCTCACCTTCCAGTAGGGCGTGAAGCGCACCCGCGTCAGGTATCGCCCCGCCCGCGGCGCGGCCACCGTGAAGGACTCCGGTCCCAGCTGCGTCATCGTCGCCGGCGCCCTCGCCAGCGGCTGCGCCCCCGCCACCGCGAACAGCCGCCAGTGAGCCGAGCGCCACACTTCGTGCAGGTAGGACGGCGGGTGGGCCGCCTGGCCCGCTCGCGCCCCGCCCAGCAGCAGCCGCGCCTCTTCGCTTGCCGAGTAGTCCAGCGGCCCGTCCGGCAGCGCCACGTAGGAGATCGCCTGTTCGGAGAGCCAGCCGCGATAGCGCCCCGCCGTCAGCGGCCGGCCGTCGTAGAAGAGGTTGTTGCGGCTCTGGTCGAGCTGGCGCTCCCAGCCCCGCGCCAGCGCCACGTGCGGCGCCAGCCAGCGCGCCTCCCAGTGCTCGGTGTCCGGCACCGCCTCGATCCGCGCCGGCCGGGTGGGCGGGCCTCCATAGCCCACCCCCAGCGTTCTCAGCTCCCCCAGCAGCGGCGCGTAGTAGGAGGCGCTCGTGGCCGGGTCGGTGATCCCCGTGACGAGGTCAGACACGGGCGTGTTCACCTGCCAGTAGAGCAGGAACGGCGCCAGCGCCAGAAACAGCCACCGGGGCGGGCGCTCGAGCAGCGCGCAGGCCGCCACCGGCCCCGCGAACAGCGCCCCCAGGCGGTCGGCGTTGCTGCCCACCGCCGTGGGCAGCGCGTAGGCCCCGATCAGCATCAGCCCGTAGAGCGCCGCCCCGATCCGCAGCGCCAGCGTGGCCCGCGGCGTGCTCGGCGTGAACGCCGCGATGATCGCCACACCCAGCAGCCCCGGGTAGAAGGCCGAGCTCGCGAACGGCTGGCTGCCCCCTTCGGGGAACGCGTAAGCCAGCGCCCCGATCGGCGCCAACGCGCAGATCGCCACCACGAACGCCCACCGCCGCCTGTAAGCCAGACCCCAGGCCACGCACGCCAGCGCCAGGAAGGCGCCCGCCACGGGGCTCGCCAGCGCGCACGTCACCGCCAGCGCCAGCGCTCCCCAGCGGCTGCCCCGCCGCGCCGCCACCAGCGCCCCCAGCCCGATCGCCAGGCCAAGGTCGAAGGGCACCCGGTTGGAGAGCAGCGACACCGCCGCCCCCACCGCCAGCCACAGCGCCGCCAGGCGCGTGGCTCGCGCCGTGAAAGCTCCCTCGATCAGCGCCGCGAACAGCGCCGCCGCCGCCGTCATCGACAGCGCCGCCACCACCTGCGGGCCCAGCCACGCCCCCAGCGCCGGCGCCAGCAGCGAGTACGCCGGCAGGTGGTGGCCTCCGTACCAGCCGTTGTCCCAGATCGTGAAGCCCGCCCGCGCGAACAGGTCGCTGCGGTACGCCGCCGCCGCGAGATCCGCGCTCGGCGGCGCCGCCAGCACGTACGCCACTCCCGCGCACGCCGTGATCGCCCATGCCGGCACCCGCCCCAGCGGCAGGCTCCGCCGCCGCGCCCGCGCGCCGCCGGAGAGCGAGGGGGCCGCCGCGCTCACGCCGGTTGGCCGGCGTCCGCCCCGAGGAACCCCGCCACCCGTCCCACCACGTCCGGCCTGTCGAGCCACGGCCAGTGGCCCGCGTCCGCCAGCTCCAGCAGCTCGCTGCCCGCCAGCGCCCGCCCGTAGGCCCGCCCGAAGCGCGCCGGGATGTAGGGGTCCGCCTGCCCCCACACCACCAGCGCCGGCATCTTCAGCTCGCCGAGCCCCGCTCCCGCCCCCGCCAGCGTCTCCGGCGGAGAGCTCCGGTACAGCCGCAGGATCGCCCGCTGGGTTCCCTGGTCGAAGTGCGCCAGCACCGAGTCCATCCACGCCTCCGGCAGCGGCCCGGGCGTCACGTTCGACTCCCGCGTGGAGATCCGCAGCGTCCGCCGCGTGGTGACTCCCATCAGCAGCTCTCCCAGCAGCGCCGTGCGCCAGATGCGCGCCGTGCGGTGCCAGCGATAGCCCGCCAGGAAGGGCACCGCGTTGATCACCACCAGCCGCTCCACCCGCTCGGGGTGGCGCTGGGCGAACGTCAGCCCCACCGAGCCCCAGTCGTGCACCACCACGCTCACCCGCTCGAGCCCTCCCGGCCAGTCGCGGCCGGCGAGCTCGAGGAAGCTCTCGATGAAGTCCCCGTAGCCCTCGATCGTGTACGGGAAGTGTCCCGGCTTGCCCGACCGCCCGAAGCCCGGCAGGTCCGGCGCGAGGCCCCCCGTCAGCTGAAGGAACGGCCGCCATTCGTCGCTGTTGCTGGGCACCCCGTGCAGGTACAGCGGCGGCGCCCGCACGCCCTGCCCGAGCTGTCCCTGCCGCCAGAACACGGGCAGGTCGCCGAGCCGGCCGTCGCGATCGCTGATAGCGGGCACCCGAGCGAGCATATATACGTCCTTCCGTGCCCGCCCGCGCCTCCAGGTCCTGGCGACCCCCCTCCCACGCCCGCGTGCTGCGCGTGCGCGAACGCCTGCGCGAGCTCTACGGCATTCCTCGCATGAAGCCCCACGGCCATCCCGTCGCCGAGCTGATCCTCACCGTCCTCTCCCAGAGCACCAACGACCGCAACCGCGACGTCGCCTACCTGCGCCTGCGCGAGCGCCTGCCCACCTGGGCGGAGGTCTTGCATGCCCCCGTCGCCGAGATCGAGGCGGCGATCCGCCCCGGCGGCATCTCCAAGGTCAAGTCCGCCCGCATCAAGGCCATCCTCTCCGCCGTGGCCGAGCGCTGCCAGGGTCCCGGCGGCGAGCCTTCGCTCGACTGGCTGCCCGAGGTCCCCCTCGCGGAGGCTCGCCACTATCTCGTCTCCCTGCCCGGCGTGGGCCGCAAGACGGCCGCCTGCGTGCTGCTGTTCGCCTACGGCCTGCGCGATGTGCCCGTCGACACCCACGTCTCCCGCGTCGGCACCCGCCTGGCGCTGCTGCGCCCGGGAGCCCCCTTCGAGGAGCTCCACGACCAGATGCTCGCCCTCACCCCCCCCGGCCAGGAGCTCGAGCTGCACGTCAACCTCCTGCGCCACGGCCGCCGCACCTGCCACGCCCGCCGGCCCGCCTGCGGGGAGTGCGCCCTGGCCCGCATGTGCCCGAGCCGCGGGCTGTTCGATCGGGTGGTTCAGTCCTCTGACCGCGGCCGCTGAGCTGCCTGGAACGTCGATTACCGGCTAGATGCTTCCCGTGGCCCCGGTGTGGGGAAGTTCTGGCTTGGGAAGCTGCAGCGTTTTTTTAGCTGGTCCCGATACAGGGACTTTGGGTGGCATGGCCTTATTGTAGTCGGCTGGTCCAGCGCGATCAACAGCCCTGCAAACGCAAGGCCAGCCAGCAACGCCACCAGGGCGCCCTGGAGTCGCCTGCGCTTTCGAGTGAGACGTTCTACGTTGAAGCCAAACGCCTTATCAAGCTCTGCCAGTAGGAGTTCGCGTGCAGGGATGGCACGCTTGGTGGCCTCGCTCTCGTAGAACACGGCCGCGCGTACACTGAGGTCGTAGCCCTTTCGGTCCGCGCCAAACAGCGTTATGAGAAGAAGGACCGTCGAGAATGCCAGGACCAACAGGGGAGTCCACCACAGAACGCCGAGCAGTTCTTTTGCCGCGAGGTCCGCCGCCAAGAGCGCACCGTTGAGTCCGA
>DATJMB010000104.1:0-15184 GCA_035508995.1 Solirubrobacteraceae bacterium
CGAGGCGCAGAACCAGCGCTCGCTGGCGCGCATCTACGCCGGCCACCCCTTCATCGTCGTCCCCGACGTCCTCACCGCACGATCCCGCGAGCGCGTGCTCGTCACCGAGTACGTGCAGGGCATCGGCTTCGAGGAGCTCAAGGAACGCCCCCAGGCCGAGCGCGACCGCATCGGGGAGATCGTGTTTCGCTTCTTCCTCGGCTGCCTCTACCGCCACCGCCAGTTCTCCGGCGACCCCCACCCCGGCAACTTCCTGCTGCTCGACGACGGCCGCGTGGCCTTCCTGGACTTCGGCCTGTTCAAGCGCATGGGCCGCGAGCCCGTCGAGCTCGAGCTCGCCTGCCAGCGCGCCGTGTGCGAGGGCGACGCCGCCGAGCTGCACCGGCTGCTCGCCGCCTCCGGCTTCCTGCCCGAGCCAGATCGGGTGGACCCCGAGCACCTGCTGGCGTTCGTACGCTCCGCCATCTGGTGGTACACCACCGCCGACGAGCCCGTGGCGCTCAGTCCCGACATCGCCACCGAGGTGATGATCGAGAGCTCCGATCCCCGCTCCAGCTACTTCGGCGAGATGCGCCACCAGGACATGCGCCCCGAGCACCTCTTCGGCCGGCGCATGGAGATGCTCACGCTCGCCGTCCTCTCCCAGCTGCGCGCCCGCGCGAACTGGCACCGAATCGCCCGCGAGTGGATGTACGGCGACCCGCCTGTCACGGAGCTGGGCCGGGAAGAGGCTGAGTTCTACGGCCACGCCGGCGTCGCCGCCTGAGCCCCGGCGTCGCCGCCCGAGCGCCCTCGCGCCGCCGCGGCTGCCCGCGACGCTTCTGCGCTCAGAGCACCTGGATCTGCATCAGGCTCGTGGTGCCGGGCCGTCCAGAGGGCAGGCCCGCGGTGATCGCCACCCGCTGGCCCCGCTCGCACCAGCCGAGCTCCACCACCCGTTTGGCGGCGTCCGCGATCAGCGCCTCGGTGGTCTCGTGCCGGCGCATGGAGGCCGCCCGCACCCCCCACATCAGCCCGCAGCGCCTGACCGTCTCCCGGCCCGGGGAGAGCGCGTAGATCGGCACCGTGGGGCGGTGCGCGGAGATCAGCCGTGCCGAGCGGCCCGAGAGGGTGGGCACCACGAGCGCGTCCAGCGCCAGCTCGCGACCGGCCACGCTCACGTTGTGGGCGATCGTGTACGCGGCGTCGGTGTCCATGCGGCGCACCCGCGAGGCGTTCCAGTCCTCGTAGGGGGCGATCGCCTCCGCCTGCTCGGCGATCGCCGCCATCATCGCGATCGCCTCCACCGGGTAGGCGCCGATGGCCGTCTCCTGGGAGAGCATCACCGCGTCGGTGCCGTCCAGGATCGCGTTGGCCACGTCCGCCACCTCCGCCCGCGTGGGCCGCGAGGAGGTCACCATCGAGTCGAGCATCTGGGTGGCCGTGATGGCGGGACGTGCGAGGTGGCCGGCGAGACGCAGCAGCTGCTTCTGCACGATCGGCACCCGCTCGATCGGCAGCTCGATGCCGAGGTCGCCCCGCGCCACCATCACGCAGTCGGCCGCTTTGAGGATCTCCTCCGCCCGTTCCACCGCCTGGGGCTTCTCCATCTTGGCGATCAGCGGCAGCCGCGTGTGTTTGCGCACCGTCTCCACATCCTCCGGGCGCTGCACGAAGGACAGCGCCACCATGTCGACGCCGATCGACTCCCCGTGACGCAGCAGCTCGAGGTCGTGCTCCGGTGTGGCCGGGAGCGAGTCCAGCGGCCCCGGGATGTTCAGGCCCTGGCGGGAGGCCACCGGACCGCCCACCTCGATCTCCGCCTCGAGCTCGTGGCTGGTCGGTGTCACCTCGGTGACCCGCAGCCGCACCGATCCGTCGGCGAGATACAGCACCTCGCCCGGCGAGACCGAGTCGGCGAGGCCCGCCCAGGAGATGCTCATCCGCTGGGCCGTCCCCGGCTCCTGCTCCTCGCCCCCGAAGATCGTCAGGCGCTCCCCCGGTGTGAGCTCCACCACGTCATCCCGCAGCGCCCCGATCCGCAGCTTCGGCCCCGGCAGGTCCTGCAGGATCGCCACCGGCCGGCCCGCTTGGCCGGCGGCGTCTCGCACCCGTCGCACCGTCTCCGCGTGCTCCTCGAGCGTGCCGTGCGAGTAGTTCAGCCGCGCCACGTCCATGCCCGCCTGCACCATCCGCAACAGCGTGCGGGGCTCCCGCGATGAGGGTCCGATGGTGGCGACGATCTTCGTGCGGCGCATGGCTCGCAAGGTAGCGGTCGCCAGCCCCCGACGCCGTGCGGATCCGCGCAGGCCGCCGCTCACGCGGACCTATGACGGGCCTATGATCGGGCGATGCTGGGCCCCACTCGACCCGTACCCCACCAGGGAACCCGCGCCCGCATCGTGCACTTCGGCGGCGAGCTCGAGCCCGGTGTGGTGGTGGCGGTGGCCGATGAGGGCCGGCGTTTGGGCGTGCGCGTGCGGTCGGGGGAGACGCTCGAGTTCGTGCTCAACCCCGCCACCGCCCGCTTCGTCGCCGAGGGCGTCGCCCACGGTCCACGTCTGGAGCTGCTCGGCGACTGAGCCCCCGCCGGCGAGCTCCCTCCCCGCCGGCGAGCTCCCTCCTCGCCGGCGAGCCAGCGTGGCCGCCCGCTCAGGGGGCCTCCAGCCCGGGGAAGTTCTCGGCGCAGTGCTCCCGCAGCACCACCCGAACCCACAGCCGCTCCTGCTGGCTCGCGGCCCGGTAGCGGCGGAGCAGCTCGCGCTGGCCTTCCAGGGGCGCGCCGGCGATCGTCCAGCGCACGGCCAGCCGTTCGAACAGCAGCTCGGTGGCTCGCTGCCAGGCGTCCTCGCGAGTCGCCGGGATGCGCCATTCGCCGCTCAGCGCCCGCGCGTACTGGCGGCGGCTGGAGGCGCTGAGCGAGCCGCGCAGGGTGAGCACGTTGCCCTCCCCGTCGCGGTAGTCGCTGTTGGGAGCCTTGAGCTTGTCGGGCTCCCCGTCGTCCTGGGCCGCTCGCCCGCGGCTGCGCCTCCCCACGTCTCAGGCGGCGCCCGCGCCCGCGCTCGCCTCGTCGCCGGCGGCGGCGTTCGCGCCTTTGCCCGCGGCCTTCAGCAACTGTCCGCGCACGTCCCCCGTGAGGGCCTTCGCGTGGCCCGGCCAGGCGGCCGCGGGCTCCATCTCCGCGAGCTTGCGGACGCTGGCGCGGGCCGCGTCGGGGTCGTAGTTGTAAGTGTCCACGGGCATGTTCGGCGGGCAGTTCCGGCCCCACATGTCGAGCGTGTAGAAGCAGTCGGTGACAAGCGCCAGCCGGTCGGATTCGCGCCACAGGCCGATCAGCCCCGGAGCGTGGCCGGGCAGGTCGATCACCTGAAAGCCCGCGATCTCATCGCCCTCCTTCACCGTGCCCGCGATGCTCACCGGACCGCCGTCCCACGCGAAGCGGTGCAGCAGTTTCTGGATCTGTTTGGCCCCCTGCGGCAGGCCCGCGAGATCGGCGGGCCAGTAGCGCCAGCCGCCGCTGCCCTCCGCGTCCTGGACCTCGTCGGGATGGCAGAGCACGGGCACGTCGAAGGCTGGCGCCACGCCGCGGTGGTCGGTGTGGCTGTGGCCGAGCACGATCCGCTTGATGCCGCCCAGGCGGGCGCCGGCGGCGGCCACCGCGCGGGTCATCGTGCGGGCGCCCGCGTCGAACATCGTCACGCCCCCTTCGTCCTCGATCAGATACACGTTGCAGCGGCCCGGCTGGCCCTGCACGCACCACACGCCCTCGGCCACCAGCTTCGCCTCGCCCGACCCCGTCAAACCGGCGGTGACGCGGGTCTTGGCGTTGAAGGCGCCCATCATCCGCTGCTCCGTGGGCGAGCCGAGCGGGGGCATCATGCCGATTTGGCGGGGCACCGCCATCGTGTCGGTGAAGGCGTCGTTGGACTGGATCAGGCCGTTCCGCACGCACAGCACGTCCACGCCTTCGAGCTTGATGCTGTGGCCCGTGGGAGCCACTCCGCTGAGGGAGCCGGGTCCCGCGAAGGTGCCGCTGAAGCGCCACTGGATCGCGCAGCGGTCGTCCTGGGAGGTGGTCTCGAGGATCTCCACGCGCAGGTCGGGGATCGCTTCGACGATGCCGCCGATGAAGTCCCGCACGCCCTCGGGGCCGATGTAGAGGCCCTGGCCGCGCACGTCCTCACGGCCCTCCGGCGCCCACATCGCCGCCGCCGCCTCCACATCGTGATCGCCGATCGCCTCGAAGTAACGGCGCACCACCGCCTCGACCTTGCTCCCGGAGATCCGTTTGCGGCGGCTCGCGGACGTCGCCTGCTGGACGTTCGCCGCCGCCTCCTGCACCTTCGTGGCCGCGCTGCCCTCGCTCGGGCTCTCCCGCTCCGCCATCCCAGCCTCCTTTGACCGACCGTCCGGATCTCGACTGAAGCTCTCAGTCTAAGCCCTCGGCGGCGGGTGCGCTATAGGCTTGACGGCGGTGGCGGCGAGCGGCGAAAGATCGGGCGAGTCCTCGCACGAGGACTCCTCCGAGCGGACGGCGGCGCTCGGGGCGCCGCCCGCCAAGGGGGAGCTGGGCCGCGGCGAGCGGGTGCTGCCGGGTGTCTACCGCCTGCGCCTGCCGCTGCCCTGGCCGGGGGTTCCCCACTGCAACGCCTGGGCGGTGGCCGCCGGCGACGGGGTGGTGCTGTTCGACACGGGGATGCACCAGCCGGGCTCGGTGGCGCAGCTGGAACGCGCGCTCGGCATGTGCGGGCTGGCGATCGAGGACGTGCGCCTGGTGGTGTGCACCCACGCCCACTCCGACCACTACGGCCAGGCCGCCACGATCGTGGCGCGGGCGGGCTGTGAGCTGTGGATGCATCCCAACCACGAGCACATGTCCCACTGGGCCGCCGATCCGGACGCCGCGCTCGAGCTGCGCCTAGAGATCGCCCGCCAGAGCGGCGTGCCCGAGGAGCCCCTGCGCCGCTACGCGGCCGCCCGCGCGAAAAACCTCGACTCCGGCATCGCCGCCCCGATCGAGCCCGACCGGCCACTCGTGCCGGGCGTGCTCGTGCACACCGATCTCGGCCCCTGGACCGTGCACGAGACGCCCGGCCACGCCCCCTCACACGTGTGCCTGTTCCAGCCCGAGCGGCGGCTGCTGATCTCCGGAGATCATCTGCTGGGGCGCATCTCGCTGTTCTTCGACTACGGCTACTCAGCCGATCCGGTGGGGGAATTCGTGCATTCGCTTGACGTCGTGGAGGCGCTGCACGCGCGCCTGTGCCTGCCCGGCCACGGCCGCACCTTCGCCGACGTGCATGCCCACATCGAGGGCAACCGCAAGCTGGTGGCCGAGCGCCTGGCCCAGACCGAAGCGGCGCTTGCTGAGGGGCAGCCGCTGACGGCCTTCGAGGTGCTGCCCCGCATCCACGGCGAGGAGCTCTCGCCGCTGAACGCCCAGTGGCTGCTCACCGAGACGCTCTCCTTCCTCACCCACCTCGCCGTCGTGGGCCGCGCCCGGCGTCTCCCCGGCGAGCCCGAGCGCTGGACGGCGAGCGACTGATGCGGATCGATGACATTCTCCGCGCCGGTGACGGGCCGGTGTTCTCGTTCGAGTTCTTTCCTCCCAAGACGCAGGCCGGCGAGGACAACCTCTACGGGGCTCTGACGGAGTTGCGGGCGCTCGAGCCGTCGTTCGTGTCGGTCACCTACGGCGCGGGGGGCTCCACGCGGGCCAAGACGATCGAGATCGTCAAGCGGATCCGCGAGCAGTACGGCCTGGAGGCGATGGCCCACTTCACGTGCGTGGGCGCCACGGTGCCGGAGCTGCGGGCAACCCTCGATGAGATGCTGGCGGCGGGCATCGACAACGTGCTGGCCCTGCGCGGCGACCCGCCGGCGGGTCAGAGCGAGTGGGTCAAGACGGAGGGGGGGCTCGAGTACTCGAGCGAGCTCGTGGCGCTGATCCGGGCCGACTACCCGTTCGCGATCGGGGCGGCGTGCTTTCCCGAGACCCACATCCATGCGGTGAGCCCGCAGGAGGATCTCCAGCACCTCGCGGAGAAGGTGAAGGCTGGGGCCGACTTCCTGATCACGCAGCTGTTCTTCGACAACGTCTTCTACTTCGACTTCCTCGCCCGCGCCCGGGCGGCGGGCATCGGGGTGCCGATCATCCCCGGGATCATGCCCATCACGCGGGTGGGCCAGGTGGAGCGCATGGCGAAGCTGTGCGGGGCGGCGATCCCCGAGCCGCTGCGCCGGGAGCTGCACGCCCGTGGCGAGGATCCGGAGGCGGTGCTCGACCTCGGCGTGGCCTACGCCACCCTGCAGTGCGCCGAGCTGCTGGCTGCGGGGGCACCGGGAATCCACTTCTACACGCTCAACCGCTCTCCCGCGACGCGGGCGATCCTCTCGGCGCTGAAGCTCGCCCGGCCGTGGGAGCGGGCCCACGGAGGGACGATGCCCGGCGCCACGCTCTAACCGGCGCCGCTCTCGCTCTCGATCGCCAACCCCTCGGCCACACGGGGGGAGCCGTCGGGGGCCTCGTAACGTACGTCCACGGAGTCGTTCTGACGGTAGGTGCCGACCCCCCAGGCGCCGAGGAACCAGCGCCAGCCGCTGATCCTGTCCTTGCGGAGCTCGCGCTCGAACACGAGAGCGCCTTGGCGGACCGAGAAGTCCACGCCCAGCTGCTGGCGCACGCCGTTGACGTACACCTCGTAGGGATCTCGCACGTCTCGCGGCAGCGGCACCCTGGATTTGGCCATCGCCGGCCCGATTATCCTCCTCCTCATCGCCGGGCCAGCTGAGATCCCCTACACGGTGCGGCGCTCCACGAGGGCGCGACGGGTGCGGGTGAACGTGCGCACACTGCCCGAGGGACGCTCGGTGGGTGTGGAGGTGGTGCTTCCTCAGCGGGCCTCCGAGCGGGCGGCGGCGGCGGCGGTGAGGGAGCTGCGGCCATGGATCGAGCGGCGGTTGGGGGAGGCCGAAGCGGCGCTCGCGCGGGTGGCGGAGCGGGCCGGCACGGTGCCCTATCTCGGGGCGACGCTGCGGCTGGTGCCCCAGCGGGGGCGCACGCGGGTGCATCGGGACGGGGAACGCCTGCTCGTGCCTGCAAGCGACGGGGGGGCGGCGCTGGAGCGCTTCTACCGGCGGGCGGCACGCGCCGAGATCGAGCCGCGGCTGAATGCGGCGACGGCGCTCGTGGGGCTCTCCTACAGCGGCCTGTCGATCCGCGGCCAGCGCACCCGCTGGGGCTCCTGCTCGGTGGCCGGCCACATGAGCTTCAACTGGCGGCTGCTGCTGGCTCCGGAGAGGGTGCTCGAGTACGTGATCTGGCACGAGGTGTGTCACCTGGAGATCCTCGACCACTCACCCCGCTTCTGGGCGCTGCTGGGCCGGCGGCTGCCGGGCTATCGCGAGCCCCAGGAGTGGCTGCGAGCCAACGGCGCCACCCTGATCCTGTAGGAGTCGCCCCGGGCGGGCCGTGAGCGCCGACCACCCCCTGCGGGCTTGGTGCCCGCGCCGTGCCAGCGGCCGCTAACGGTCGGCGATGGGCACGTAGCTGAGATCGCGCGCGCCCGTGTATATCTGGCGGGGGCGGGCGATCTTCTGCTCGGGGTCCTCCACCATCTCCTTCCACTGGGCGATCCAGCCGCTGGTGCGGCCGATGGCGAACATCACCGGGAACATCGCCACGGGCAGGCCCAGCGCCTCGTAGATGAGGCCCGAGTAGAAGTCCACGTTGGGATAGAGCTTGCGGGAGGTGAAGTACTCGTCGTCCAGGGCGCGCTTCTCGAGCTCGCTGGCAACCTCCAGCAGGGGGCTCGTGCCGCGGACCTCGAACACGGCGTCCATGTGTTTGCGGATGATGCGGGCGCGGGGGTCATAGTTCTTGTAGACGCGGTGGCCGAAGCCCATCAGGCGCTCGTTGCCGGCCTTCACGCCCTCGAGGAAGTCGGGGATGTTCTCCACCTTCTCGATGCGGGCGAGCATGCGCAGGGCAGCCTCGTTGGCGCCGCCGTGCAGAGGCCCGTAGAGGGCGGCCACACCGGCGGCCACCGCCGAGTAGGGGTCCACGTTGGTGGAGCCCACGGAGCGCACGGCGCTGGTGGAGGCGTTCTGTTCGTGATCGGCGTGGAGGATGAACAGCACGTCCAGCGCCCGCGCGAGGCGTGGGTCGGGCTCGTACTTGAGCTCGGTCATCTTGTACATCATCGAGAGGAAGTTGCCGGCGTAGTCGAGGTCGTTGTCGGGGTAGACGTAGGGCTGGCCCATGTTGTGGCGGAAGGCGAAGGCCGCGAGGGTGGGCATCTTCGCCAGCAGGCGGATGATCTGGATCGCCCGCACCCGCTCCTCGCGGATCTTGTAAGCGTCGGGATAGAAGGTGGAGAGAGCGCCCACCGAGGCCACCAGCATGCCCATCGGGTTGGCGTCGTAGCGGAAGCCCTGCATGAAGTCCTTGACGTTCTCGTGTACGAACGTGTGGATCGTGATCTCGTCGATCCACCCAGTGAGCTCCTCCTGGTTGGGCAGGCGGCCGTTGATCAGCAGGTAGGCGACCTCCAGGTAGGTGGAGTGCTCGCACAGCTGCTCGATCGAGTAGCCCCGGTGCTGGAGGATGCCGGCGTCGCCGTCGATGTAGGTGATGGAGCTGCGACAGGAGGCGGTGTTCATGAAGGCGGGGTCGTAGGAGAGCAGCCCGAATTCGTCCGGGTCCACCTTGATCTGGCGCAGGTCGGTGGCGCGCACCGTGCTGTCGGCGATCGCCAGCTCGTATGTCTTGCCGGTGCGGTTGTCGGTGACGGTGAGGCTGTCCTGGGGGCCGGCGCCGTTGCCCGATCCCTGTCCCGTCGTCGCTGTCTCGGGCGTGCTCATGAGCGTTCTCCTGTGAGGGGGTTCTACCCGATTATGCGCGATTCGCCACGCCGAGGCGGTGGCTCGCCCCGAGGCTCAGGCGGGAGCGCCGTAACGGCTCTCGGTGGCGTCCACCTGTCCCTGGTAGTGGCTGCCCAGCTCGGCGTGACCGTAAGGCCTCCGGGCGGGGGCGTCGAGGGTCATGAACGACAGCTGGGCGATCGGCAGGCCGGGGTAGAGCTTGATGGGGACCCGGGTGAGGTTGTTGAGCTCCAGCGTGAGGGTGCCCTTCCAGCCGGGGTCGCAGAAGCCGGCGGTGGCGTGCACGATCAAACCCAGCCGGCCGAGGCTCGACTTGCCCTCGATCCGCGCCACCACGTCGTCGGGAAGCTCCACGTGCTCGAGCGTGCGCCCGAGGCAGAACTCGCCGGGATGGATCACGAACGGCTCGCCCGGCGGGGGGACCACCTGCTCGGTGAGCTCCCGCGGCGGGTCGCGAAGGTCGATGGCGGTGATCCTGTGGTTGTGGAAGACCCGGAACGAGTCTCCCAACCGCAGGTCGACGCTCGCCGGCTGCACCATCGCTTCGTCCCAGGGATCGATCACGATGTGGCCCTCGCGTACGAGCGCGAGGATCGTGCCGTCGGAGAGGACGGAGCAAGGCGGCGAATCGGGGCTCATGGCGCGATTCTCGCATGACAGGCGGCGAGCGCGGCCTGGTCGGCGCCGATGGCCGCGCCGTGAACCGTCCCGCGGCTCAGCGCGAGACGAGACGGGCGCGGGCGGTGACCGTGCGCACGCGCGGCGGGGAGCTCGGGGAGGGCGCGCCGTGGGGCCCGCGGCGGGGCGAGCGGGGCAGGCGGGTGCGGGGATGGTGGGGGTGAAGGGGCCGGGACAGGGGCCCGATGCCGCCATCGCCGCCGGCTTCGGCCTCGGGGGTCTGCTTGACGGCCCAGCGCACGATCAGGAAGACCGCCACGATGGGGATCTTCAGGAAGACCATCAGCCACACGAACGTCCACGCGTCCACCCTCCGATCGTACTACCGCGGGGGGCGGGCGTACAGGCGGGCGGCGGGTGCGGAGGTGTATTCGAATTCGACGCCCCGCGCGGGCGCGCGCACGCGCGCGCGGGCCCCCTGTTTTGAGACGTACATGCGAGACGTACATGCGCGAGCCGAGATGTGGCGAGCCGAGACTCGTGTGCGCGAGGCGTCTACGCGCGAGCGGGCAGGGGGGCGCCGCTGAAGCGGGTGATGTCGGCGATCTCGCGGACGCGGTCTTCGATCTCGTTGTGGGCGAGGCGGGAGACGCGCTCTGTGCCGAACTGTTCGACGTTGAAGGAGGCCAGGGCGGTGCCGTGGGCCATGGCGCTGCGCAGCAGCTCGTCGTCTGGGGGCCCGTCGTGGAGGGTGTGGGCGTGGGCGGCGATGGTGCCCACGAAGCCGCCCGCGAAGGTGTCGCCGGCGCCGGTGGGGTCGAGGACGGTCTCCAGGGGATATGCGGGCAAGGAGAAGAAGCCGTCGCGGGTGATAAGGGCGGCGCCGTACTCGCCCTGCTTGACGACGACCGCGTGGGGGGCGGGCGGGCCCCAAGACATGATCTGGCGGGCGGCGCGAACGAGGTTGGGCTCGCCGGTGAGCATGCGCAGCTCGGCGTCGTTGAGGAGTACGCAGTCCACGCGCTCGATCACTCGCAGCAGGGCCTCGCGGGCGTTCTCGATCCAGATGTTCATCGAGTCCAGCGCCACGAACCTGGCGCGGTGACACTGCTCGCGGACCTCGAGCTGTAGCTCGGGCTGGATGTTGGCGAGGAAGAGGACGTCGCAGTCGCGGGAGTCCTGCGAGAGCTTGGGCTGGAAGTCGGCGAAGACGCCGAGCTGGGTGTCGTCGGTGTGGGCGGTGTTGAGGTCGTAGTCGTAGTGGCCACGCCAGAAGAAGGTCTTGCCACCGGTCACGCGCTCCACGTCGGCGGTGTGGATGCCGGGCCGCTCCAGGGCGGCCATCTCCGGCGCGCCGAAGTCCTCGCCCACGGGCCCGACCACGTGGACGTCGGCGAAGAAGGAGGAGGCGAGGGAGAAGTGGACGGCGGTGCCGCCGAGCATGCGCTCGCGCTCCCCGAAGGGCGTGCGGACGGAGTCGAATGCGATGGAGCCGACGACGGTCACAGACATGGTCGCGGGACCCTATAGCCTCTCGGGCGATGCGGGCGATCCAGATGACGGAGTTCGGCGGGCCGGAGGTGTTGGCGCTGGCCGAGCTGCCCGAGCCCGAGCCCGAGGCGAACGAGGTCCTGATCGAGGTGTCGCGGGCGGGAGTGAACTTCGGGGACACCCACACGCGGGTTAACTCCTATGTGCGCAGGGCCACGCTGCCGCTTGTGCCGGGCGCGGAGGTGGCGGGACGGCGGATGGACACCGGCCAGCGGGTGGTGGCGCTGGTGGGGGAGGGTGGCTACGCCCAGTACGCGACGGCGGCGCGGGAGCGTGTGTTCGGGATCCCCGACGACGTCGACGACGGCACGGCGCTGGCGCTGCTGGTGCAGGGGACGACTGCCTTTCACCTCTACCGAACGGCCGGCAAGGTGGCGGCGGGGGAGAGCGTGGTGGTGCATTCCGGCGCCGGTGGGGTGGGCTCGCTGGCGGTGCAGCTGGGGGCGCGATTCGGTGCCCACCCGGTGATCGCCACGGCTTCGAGCCCACAGAAGCGGGAGCTGGCGCTGGAGCTGGGGGCGGACGCGGCGCTCGATCCCTCGCCGGAGGGCCTCACGGAGCGGCTGCGAGAGGCCAACGGGGGCAACGGAGTGGACGTGGTGTTCGACATGTCCGGCGGGGAGGTGTTCGCGGCCTCCTACGATGCGCTTGGTCCATTCGGGCGGATCGTCGTGTGCGGGATCGCCAGCCAGGAGCCCAACGAGATCTCCACGGGCTCCCTGCTGCGACACTCGCGAGCGGTGGTGGGCTTCTACCTCTTTCACTGCCTGGAACGGCCGGGGATGTTCGAGGAGGCGCTCGCGGAGCTGTTCGAGCGGGCTAGAGGGGGAGAGCTGCGGGCAGTCGTGGGGGAGACCTACCCCCTGGGGGAGGCCGCGCGGGCGCACACGGAGCTGCGCGAACGGCGGACCACGGGCAAGCTCCTGCTAGACCCGGCGGCATGAGCGATAAGACTTTCGCCGAGCTCGGCCTGTCCGAGAGCACGCTGGCGGCCCTGCGGGACGTGGGGTACGAGGCGCCCAGCCCGATCCAGGAGCAGGCGATCCCCTCGATGCTCCAGGGACGGGACGTGATCGGGCAGGCGCAGACGGGCACCGGCAAGACGGCTGCGTTCGGGCTGCCGATCCTCGAGCACGTGGACCCCACGGTGGCCGAGGTGCAGGCGCTGGTGCTGACGCCCACGCGAGAGCTGTGCATCCAGGTGACCCAGGCGCTGCGGGCGTACGGGGCGCGCAAGGGAGTGGACGTGGTGGCGGTGTTCGGCGGGGCGCCGATCCGCAGCCAGCAGGCGCAGCTGCGGGCGGGAGGTCACGTGGTGGTGGGGACCGTGGGACGGGTGCTGGATTTGATCTCGCGCCACTCCCTGGTGCTGCACGACTGCCGCTTCGTGGTGCTGGACGAGGCGGATGAGATGCTCGACCTGGGCTTTCTGGAGGACGTGGAGAAGATCCTCTCGCTGACCCCCAGCGGGCGCCAGACGGCGCTTTTCTCCGCCACCATGCCGCCGCCCATCAGGGCGCTGGCGGACCGCTACATGTACGAGCCGGAGACGATCAAGGTGGAGGCGAGCACGCTGACGATCGACACGGTGGCCCAGTTCCAGCTCCCGGTGGAGACGCGGGGCAAGCCGGACAAGCTGGTGGAGGTGCTGCGGGACGAGAAGGCGGTGGGGGTGGGGGCCGGGGACACCAGTCAAACGATCGTGTTCGTGCGCACGAAGATCCGCTGTGAGCAGCTGTTCAAAACCTTGCGGGACCGGGGCATGAACGTGAGGGCCCTGCACGGGGACATGTCCCAGGGCTCCCGGGACGGGGTGATGCTGGCCTTCAAGGGCGGCCGGGTGCCGATCCTGGTGGCCACCGACGTGGCGGCGCGGGGCCTTGACATCTCCTCGGTGACCCACGTGATCAACTACGACGTGCCCACCTCGCCGGACACCTACGTGCACCGCATCGGCCGCACCGGGCGGGTGGGCCGCTCGGGGCGGGCGATCACGTTCGTGGAGTCCCGCCAGCAGCGGGAGCTGGAGGCGATCGAGCGGCACATCGGCACCTCCATCGAACCCTGGAGCAGCGGCGCGGTGGGAGCGCCGACGCCCGTCAAGGAGCGGCCCCGGCGGCACTCCAAGCCGCGGGTCTCCAAGCGCTCCGCCGGCAGTGAGGGCGGTGGTGGGGAGGAGCGCTACGCCAAGCTCGTGCTCAAGGGAGGCCGGGGGAGCAGGCTGCGGGTGGCGGACATCGTCGGCGCCGTCACCTCCGCGGCGGGCCTGGAGGGGGAGTCGGTGCGAGACGTGCTGGTGCTGGAGCGCTTCTCCTTCGTGTCCGTCCCCGAGGCCGACGCCGAGCGGGTGATCGAGGCCCTCGACGGCCGCCAGCTGGGCGGCGGCTCGATCCGCCTCGAGCGGGTGCCCGGATAGACTCAGCGCATGTCAACCGCCACCATCAACACCAGCGAGGGGTCCGTCACCTTCGAGCTCTTTGACGAGGACGCCCCCAAGACCGTGGAGAACTTCCGCAAGCTCGCCTCCGAGGGCTTCTACGACGGGCTCACCTTCCACCGGGTGATCAAGGACTTCATGATTCAGGGCGGCTGCCCCCAGGGCACCGGCACGGGGGGCCCCGGCTACACCTTCGCGGACGAGATCAACCCTCACAAGATCGTCCGCGGCGCCCTCGCCATGGCCAACGCGGGCCCCGACACCAACGGCTCCCAGTTCTTCATCGTCACCGCCAAGGCCTGTCCGTGGCTGGACGGAAAGCACACGGTCTTCGGCCAGGTAACCGAGGGCATGGACGTGGTCGATCGCCTGGAGGCGGTGGACACCGACGGCGCCGACCGGCCCGCCGAGCCCATCGGCATCGCCTCCGTGGAGCTCTCCTAGGCGCGACTGGCCGGAGGGCCAGGAGGAGTACTCTCTCTCTCGTAAGGCACGAGCGAGAGCGAAGGAAGGGGATCAGATGGCGACCGTCGAGCAGCAGATACCGCGGGTTCACAACGGGGTGGCGCACGCAGGCGATGAGATCGCCGTCGAAAACCCCGCCACCGGGGCGATCGTCGGCAGCGTGCCGGACCTCGGGGGCGCGGCGGTGGTGGAGATGGCGCGCAAAGGGCGGTTGGCGCAGCCCGGCTGGGAGGCCTACGGCTTCGAGGGCAGGGCGCGGATCATGCTGCGGGCGCAGAAGTGGCTGCTGGACAACGCCGATCGTGTGATCGACACGATCGTGTCAGAGACGGGGAAGACCTTCGAGGACGCGTCCCTGGCGGAGATCTCCTACGGGGGCGGAGCATTCGGCTTCTGGGCCAAGCACGCCGGCGAGTACCTGGCGGACGAGCGGGTGAAGTCTGGGCAGCTGCTGGTGAAGGGCAAGAAGCTCATCCTGCGCTACAAGCCGCTCGGGCTGATCGGCGTGATCGGCCCGTGGAACTATCCCCTCACGAACTCCTTCGGCGACTGCATCCCCGCGCTGATGGCGGGCAACAGCGTGATCCTCAAGCCCTCCGAGATCACCCCTCTCACCTCCCTGCTGCTCCTGGAGGGCCTGCGGGAGTGCGGGCTGCCGGAGGACGTGCTGCAGGTGGCCACCGGACGGGGCCAGACAGGAGCGGCGCTGATCGAGGAGGCGGACATGATCATGTTCACCGGCTCCACCGCCACCGGCCGGAAGGTCGCCGAAGGGGCGGCCCGGCGGCTGATCCCCTGCTCGCTGGAGCTGGGGGGCAAGGACCCGATGATCGTGCTCTCCGACGCGGACCTCGAGCGGGCGGCCAACTTCGCGACCTACTACTCGATGCAGAACGCCGGCCAGACGTGCCTGTCGATCGAGCGGGTGTACGTGGAGGAGCCCGTGTACGACGAGTTCGTGGCCAAAGTGTCCGAGAAAGTGCGCTCCCTGCGGGTGGGCCAGCCGAAGGGGCCGGGCTCGGTGGAGGTGGGCGCCATCACCTTCCCGCCCCAGCTCGAGAAGATCGAAGACCACGTGGCGGACGCCATCGACAAGGGCGCCCGGGTGCTGGTGGGCGGCCACTCCTCCACGGCGGGCGGCGGCCGCTTCTTCGAGCCCACGGTGCTGGTGGACGTGGACCACACGATGAAGATCATGAACGACGAGACCTTCGGGCCCACCCTGCCGATCATGAAGGTCGCCGACTCCCA
>DATJMB010000105.1:0-4185 GCA_035508995.1 Solirubrobacteraceae bacterium
TCTCGGGCGCGAGCCGCCCGACCATCAGGGCATACGGCCGCGGAGGCTCAGCACCTGCTCCCGGTGGCTCGGAACGCAGCGACTCCGCCCACGCGGGCTCGGCGGCGCGCGCCAGCGCCCGCACGGGCGGCGCCAGCACGTGCACCCGCTCCCACGGCAGCGGCGCGCCCAGCTCGCGCAGGCGCTCGCCCGCGAAGGCGCTCGGCACCACCACGGCGTCGGCCTGCGCCACGAGTCGCCGCTGCCACAGCGACAGGGCCGCCCCGTAGGCGAGCGCCTCGGGCACGTTGCCGCGGCAGCCCAGGCGCACGCCCGGCAGGGTGTTGGCACCGTGACAACGAGTGCACTCTGCTCCCTGCGTGAAGCACACGCCGATGGCGCACACGAGGCGGTACTGGTGCAGGTGCAGTACCACCCGCGCCCCCGCGGCCCGCGCGGCGGCGAGCGCCCGCCAGCCGAAGCTCGGGTGCAGGTTGTGGGCGTGCACGATCCGGGCGCCCCCGAGGCGCACCGCGCGAGCCACGTCGCGGGGCTGCAGGCCGCCCCGCAGCAGGCCCGTGGCGGCGCGCCCCCGCCCGAGCGCAGCGGAGTCCCGCTCCAGCAGCTCGGCGTCCTCGCCGAGCTGCTCGCGCACCAGCCAGCGCAGGTCCGCGACCGTGCGCTCCTCGCCGCCGGTGCTGCGGTAGCGGTTGTGCAGGAACAGGATCATCCCTGCGCAACCTAGCGGCCATACTGCCTGCGATGACCTCGACTGTCTCGCCGCCGGCCTCGATCGTGATCCCCACGCTCGGGCGGCCGGACTATCTGCGGGTGACGCTCGCCTCGATCGCGCCCCAGGCGGCGGCGGCCGGAGCGGAGACGCTCGTGATCGACGACGCCGGCCCAACGCCGGCGACGCGGGCGCTGGCGGCACGCTTCGGCGCCCGTTACGAGGCCCACACCGAGCACCACGGCCTCAACGTGGCCCGCAACACCGGCGTGGAGCGCTCGCGGGGGGAGCTCGTGGTGTTCGTCGACGACGACGTGCGCGCGGCGCGCGGCTGGCTTCAGGCGCTGCTGGAGGCGGCGGGCGCCAACCCCGGGGTGGAGGTGTTCGCCGGGCGCATCCGCGCCTCGCTGGAGGGACCCGCGCCGCACAGCTGCGGGCGCGAGAACCCCCCCGTCACCACGCTGGAGCTCGGCGACGTCGACACGGACACGCGCTACGGGTGGGGTGCGAACCTCACGATCCGGCGCACGGCGCTCGCGCGGGTGGGGCCCTTCGACGTGAGCCTCGCGGACGGGGGCGACGAGCAGGAGTGGCAGGATCGCCTGCGTGCTCAGCAGCCCGGTGCGCGGGTCCTGTACGTGGCCGGCGCGGCGGTGGATCACAGGCGGACCGGCGACGACGCCCGCCTGCGGGCGCTCGCGCGCACGGCCTACGTCCGCGGGCGGGCGGCTCGGCGCTTCGACGCCCGGCGGGGGGCGGCGCCGTCGCTGGCGCGGGAGCTCGCGACGCTCGGCGGCTGCGCCGGCCACGTGCTGCGCCGCCGCTGCCCGGCGGGCCTGACGATGGTGGCCCACAGCGCTGGGCGCCTGCGGGAGGAGCTGGGGCAGGCGCTGGGAGGGGCGCGGACATCGCTCGTCGCGGCCCCTGGCCCGGGCGCCGAGTCCGCCCCCACGTCCCCCCCGGCAACCCCCCTGGCGGCACCCGGCGAGGACTTCCTCTCCGGGCAGAGCGGCACGGTGGGGGGGCTCGATGGGGCGCTACGGAACGTGCGCGACGAGCTGGCGGGGGCGTGGGAGCTGGCGAGCGGCCGGCGACGGCGGCTGCGGCTGGCCGCGCGACGGGAGCCGCCGCGGCGAGGGGTGCTGGCGCTGTCGATCGTGCGGCCGGCCCACGAGCGGCTCGCCGGGGCGGCGCGGGCGGAGCTGCTGAGCTCACGGCACGAGGTGGAGCTGTACACGAGGCCGCCGGGGGAGCTGGGGAAGTTCGAGAACCTCAACGCGCTGCTGGCGGAGCATCCCGCGGAGGGACACGACTGGCTGCTGGTGCTGGACGACGACGTGGAGCTGCCGGGAGGGTTCCTCGACCGCTTCGTGTTCCTGTGCGAGCGCTTCTCGCTACAGCTGGCTCAGCCGGCGCACCGGCTCAGCTCGCACGCCGCCTGGCCGGTGACGCGACGGGTGGCGGGAAGCGTGGCGCGGGAGACGCGGTTCGTGGAGATCGGTCCGGTGACGGCATTCGCGAAGGAGACGTTCGCGGAGCTGCTGCCGTTCCCGGGGCTGCGGATGGGCTGGGGGCTCGACGCCCACTGGGCGGCGCTCGCGGGCGAGCGGGGATGGCGCTGCGGGGTGGTGGACGCGGTGAGCATCCGCCACCGGGCGGCGCCGGCGGCGGCGGGATACTCGCGGGAGCAGGCGGTGGCGGAGGCGCGACGGTTCCTCGCCGGACGGCCCTACCTGAACGCGCTCGAGAGCCAGCGGGTGCTCGCGACCCACCGGGACTTCTGAGATGGGGAGGGCGCGCGGATGAAGGTGGCGGTGGTGGCGGAGTTCTACCCCAGCCGGCGGGACCCGGTGCTGGGGGTGTGGAGCCACCGTCAGGCGCTCGCGGCGCGGGCGGCGGGGGCGGAGGTGCACGTGCTCGTGCTGCACCGTCTGGTGCCGCCGCGGGCGTCGCTCGCGCAGGGGCCGCGGACGGTGGGCAGGGAGCTGCGGGAGCGGCTGGCGGAGCCGCGCAGGCAGGTGCTCGACGGGCTGCCGGTGACCTACGTGCCCTACGTGTCTCCGCCCCGCTCGGGCTCCTACGCGCGCTGGGGCGCCTGGGCGGGGCCGGCGCTGGCACGAGCGCTGAGAGGGCTGGCGCGGGAGTTCCCCTTCGAGGTCGTGCACGCCCACAACGCGGTGCCGGCGGGGGACGCGGTGCGCCGGGCGCTAGCCGGCCCGCGGGCACGGCTGGGGCGGCGAGGCGGGCGGGGGACGCCGCTCGTGATCTCGGTGCACGGCGGGGACGTGCTGTACACGGCGGCGCCGGCGCCGCGGGGGAGCGCAGCGGGGGCGAGCGCGGTGGCGCGGGGGCTGGGCGCGGCGACGCTCACGCTGGCCAACAGCCAGGGCATCGCCGAGCTCTGCCGGCGACACGGGGCGGAGGAGGTGCGGGTGGTGCACCTCGGTGCGGACCCGCCGGCCGCGACGGGACGGCGGCGGGAGGGACCGCCGACGCTCGTGACGGTGGGACACCTGGTGGCGCGCAAGCGCCACGGGGACGTGCTGCGGGCGCTGGCGGTGCTCGAGCGGGCGCACCCGACGTTGCGCTACGCGATCGTGGGCGATGGCCCGGAGCGGATGGCGCTGGAAGGATTGGCGGAGCGGCTGGGGGTGCGGGAGCGGGTGCGGATGGAGGGCCAGCTGCCCCACGATCAGGCGCTGGCGCGGGCCGGGCGGTGCACGCTGTTCGTGATGCCCTCCACCGAGGAGGCCTTCGGGGTGGCCTACATCGAGGCGATGGCGGCGGGGGTGCCGGCGATCGGCTGCCGGGGTGAGCCGGGACCGGAGGAGATCGCGGCGGCGGGAGACGGCTTCATGCTGGTGCCTCCCGGGGACATCGAGCGGCTGACACAGCGGATCGACGAGCTGCTCTCCGACCCCCACCGGCTGCGGGAGGCGGGCCAGCGGGCGCGCGAGACGGTGGCGGCGAACTTCACCTGGGAGCGCTGCGGCGAGCAGACGCTCGCGGCCTACGAGCACGCGCTGAGCCGCGGGCGATGAGGGCCAGACGATGAGCCGCGGCGCGATGAGCGCCAGCGCGGATGTCGGGCGGCCGGTGCTGTTCGTCACGGGCCACCTCTCGGCCGATCGGGTGGGAGCGTTCGCGGCGCTGCACGAGCGGGAGGGGATCGAGCTGGCGCTGTTCGGCGGGCGGATCAAGCACGGGCCGGCGGGGATCGGGGAGCTGGCGGAGGGATTCGAAAAAAGGCGCCCCACGCGCGCGCGCGCACACGCGCGCGGGCACCCCGATTTGAAAGACGGCACACCCCAGTCGACCGATTTGAAAGACCGCACACGCCAGTCGAACGGCGACATGCCGCCGACGAGGCGGGTGAGGGAGTTGGCGACGGGCAGGCTGGCGGCGAGCGGGAGATACCGAGCGGTGGTGGTGTCGACGGGCGGGCGGGTGGCGCTGGGAGCGAGCTGGGCGGGGGC
>DATJMB010000106.1:0-18885 GCA_035508995.1 Solirubrobacteraceae bacterium
AGCCGCTGCTCGAGCTCGCGGCGCTGCTGGGGGGTGTAGCCGGCGCGGTAGGGCGCGATCAGGGCGGCGAGCTCGGGGCGGCCGCGGTCGGTGAGCTCCTGCGCCGCGAGGCGGCTGAGCAGCTCCACCCCCTTGCGCGACTTCATGAAGCAGATCGCACGGGCGTCCTCGGCGACGAGGCGGGCCAGGAGCTCGGCGGCCTCGGCGAGCGGGGAGCGGCGAGCGCCGAGCGACTCGTCGGTGAGGGGCGGGTTCCACACCGCGATGCGCCGCCCCGGCGAGGGGGAGCCGTCGGCGTCGATCACGGCGACGTCCTCCAGGCCCGTGAGCCGCTCGGCCAGCTCCCGGGGGTTGGCGATCGTGGCGGAGGCGAGCAGGAAGCGCGGCTCGGCGCCGAAGGGGGAGTCCGGCGCGCGGTGGGCGGCGGCGATGCGCCGCAGGCGCCGCAGCAGGCCGGCGACGTGGGAGCCGAAGACGCCGCGGTAGACGTGCGCCTCGTCCACCACGACGAGGGCGAGGTTGGCGAAGAAGTCCTCCCACAGGTGGTGGTTGGGGAGGATGCCGACGTGGAGCATGTCGGGGTTGGTGAGCAGCAGGTTGGCGTTGGCGCGGATGTCGGCGCGGGTCTGGCGGGGGGTGTCGCCGTCGTAGATGGCGGGGCGGATGCGGCGGTGCAGGCCGAAGGCGTTCAGGGCGCGGGCCTGGTCCTGGGCGAGCGCCTTGGTGGGGTACAGGTAGAGGGCGCGCGCGCGGGTCTGCTGGCAGAGGACGTGGAGGGTCGGGAGGTTGAAGCACAGCGACTTGCCCGATGCCGTGCCGGTGGTGACGATCGTGGTGCTCTCGGTGGCCGCCCGCAGGGCCTGCGCCTGGTGGGAGTAGAGGCGCTCGACGCCGGCGCGGGAGAGGGCGGCGAGGACCTCGGGGTGCAGGCCCGGGGGTGGGTCGCAGAGGCGCGCGGCGGTGGCGCCTTCGCGGGCCTCGCGCACGAGGCGGCTGTCGGCGAGGCCCTCGTCGAGGAGACCGGTCCAGGGCTCGATGACTCTCTCTTTGGCCTGCCCGCGCGCCCGCGCGTGCGTGCGTGCGCGTGCGTGCGCGGGGTCCACGATTTGGTTGTTCGGCACCGCTTGCGATAGTAGAGCGATGGCAGCCTCCCCCATCGCCGCCGAGTGGTCCGCAAGGCGCACCTTCCATCATTCCCTCTACTCGGCGCAGGCCATCGCCGCGGCGCGGGCCGAGCGTGGCCTGGGGGTGTCGGTGTGCCTGCCGGCGCGGGAATGCGGGGAGACGGTGGGGGAGATCGTCGCCGCGCTCGCTGGCCTGCGGGAGCGGGGGGCGATCGACGAGATCGTGGTGGTGGACGCGGCCTCGCCGGACGGAACGGCGCGGATCGCGGCGGCGGCGGGCGCGCGGGTGCTGCAGGAGGCGCAGCTGATGGGCGAGCTGGCGGACGAGCTGGGGGAGGTGCGGGGCAAGGGGGACGCGATGTGGCGGGCGCTGCCGGAGCTCAGCGGGGAGATCGTGTGCTTTCTGGACGCGGACACGGAGGGCTTCTCGAGCCACTACGCCACGGGCCTGATCGGGCCGCTGGTGTGCGAGGAGGAGGAGATCGCGTTCGTGAAGGGGTTCTACCGGCGGCCGTTTCGCCAGGGAGGGGTGTCGCTGGCGCAGGGGGGAGGGCGGGTGAACCACCTCGTGGGACGGCCGGCGCTGGAGCTGTTCTACCCGCAGCTCGCGGGCTTTCGCCAGCCGCTGGCGGGGGAGGTGGCGGCGCGGCGGGAGCTGCTGGAGCGGGTGCCGTTCGCGACCGGGTACGGGGTGGAGATCGGGATGCTGATCGACGTGTGGCGGGAGGTGGGGCTCGCGGGGATGGCGCAGGTGGATCTCGAGGAGCACCGCAACCGCCACCAGTCGCTGCAGGCGCTGACGGGGATGGCGGGGACGGTGCTGGCGACGATCGCGGGGCGGCTGGAGCGGGAGGGTCGGCTGACGGGGGTGGAGCTGGGGGAGAGGGTCCTCGAGCGGCCCCCGCACGCGCTCGGGCGACCCCCGCACGCGCGCGCGCGGGCCCTCCCGTCGGGGCGTTGACGGCGGCGAGCCCGAGACAGGCGATGCGCTGCGTGTACGTGGATCTCGACGGGACGCTGCTGGGGCGGGGAGCGTCGCTGCTGCACGACGGCGAGGGGCGGGTGACGCTGGAGGGGGTGCGGGCGATCCAGGCGTGCCTGCGGGGCGGGGTGGAGGTGGTGCTGATGTCGGGCAGGCGCCGCGCGCAGGTGCACGAGGACGCGCGGCTGCTGGGGCAGGACTCGTTCATCTTCGAGTCGGGGGCGTGCGTGGTGCTCGGCGGCGGGGCGGCGCTGGGGGGCGAGGAGCACTGGCTGACGGGGGAGCTGATGCCGGGGGAGCTGAGCATTGCCGAGCAGATCGGGCGCTCCGGGGCGGTGGAGCTGCTGCTGGAGCGCTACGAGGGCCGGCTGGAGTTCCACGAGCCCTGGCACGTGGGCCGTGAAGTGTCCCACCTGTTCCGGGGGCTGGTGGACGCGGGGGAGGTGGACGCGGTGCTGGCCGAGCACGGGCACGGGAACCTGCGGCTGGTGGACAACGGGGTCGTGAGCCGGCGCTCGCCGGCGCTGGCGGGGCTGGCGCACGTGCGCGGCTACCACCTGCTGCCGGCGGACGCCTCGAAGGCGGCGGCGGTGGCCTTCCATCGCCGCGTGCGCGGGTACGCGCGGGAGGAGACGTTCGCGATCGGCGACTCGCGCGAGGACCTCGCGTGCGCGGCGCACGTGAGCGTGTTCTGGCTGGTGGCCAACGGGCTGGCGCGGGACGCGACGATCGGGGAGGCGCTGGCGGCTCACGCCAACGTGCGGGTGAGCGAGCGCGACCACGGGGCCGGCGTCTACGAGGCGGTGGTGGCGACCCTGATGGGGGGTTGAGGGGGCGCGCGTCCTGGCGGCGCGGGAGTGGGCAAGGCGGGCTGGGCGGGACCTCCGTGTCCCGCTTCAGGAGTCGATGATGCCGGCGCGCTTCTCCTCCTCGTAGAGGCGCTCGACGACGAACTCCTTCAGCAGGGTCTGGTAGCCGGTGTTGCGGATGGCGGCGAGCGCCTTCAGGCGGGTGAGGGTGAACTGGTCGAAGCGGATGGCGATCGGGGTGGTGCGGCCGGGCCTGAGGTGATCCTGCATCTCCAGGGCCTTTTCGCGTCGCTTCTGGGCGGCGAGGAACACGTCGGGGTCGAGGCTGAGGCCCTTGGCGGGGTTGAATTCTTCCTTGGAGCGGGGCATGTGTAGCACTTCCTTTTTCGGCCGCGTATAGCGATGGTATCGCGCGCTCAGGCGGCGCCGGAGCGCACCCGGCGCCAGAAGCGGCGCCAGAAGCCCGGCTTGGGGCGGCGGCGCCAGAGGGCGGGCGGGGGGACGGTGGCCCGGACGAGGGCGACCCAGTCGGCGAGCGGCAGCTCGCCGGAGATCAGGCGGCCGAGGGCGACGGTGACGGGGGCCTCGACGCCGGCGCGCTGGAGGGCCTGGCCGAGCAGGGGAACGGACTCCAGGGCCTCCACCGCCTGGCCGATCTGGGCCGGGATCTCGCGCGCGGGGACGCCGGCGGCGAGCAGTTCGCCGGCGCGGCGGTTGCGGCTTTCGGGGGCCAGGGCGGTGGCCACGAGGTCGCCGGCGCCGGCGAGGCCGATCATCGACTCGGGCCGCGCGCCCAGGCTCTCGGCCAGGCGCCAGACCTCGGCGAAGATGTGGCCGGCGGCGGCGCCGGCGGCGTTGAGGCCCTGGGCCTCGGTGGCGCCGGCGGCGAGGGCGGCGGCGTTCTTGGCGGCGCCGGCGAGCTCCACGCCCAGGGGGTCGTTGGAGCGCTCGCAGACGACACCGGCGCGGGTGAGGGTGTGGGCGAGGGCGCCGGCGAGCTCCTCGGAGTGGGAGGCGGCCACCAGGGCGGCGCCGGCGCTGACCATCTCCTGGGCGTGGGCGGGGCCGCCGAGGCAGGCCACGCGCTGGGCGTCGAAGCGGGCGTTGAGCACCACGGTGGGAGGCTGGCCGTGGGGGGGCACGAGGCCCTTGGCGGCCGAGATGATGGCGGCGCGGCGGTGCAGGCCGGCGTCCCGCAGGCCCTCGACCACCTCTCCCAGGACGTTGGAGGGCACGGCCAGGAACACGAGGTCGGCGCGCGAGAGGCCCGCGGCGAGGGTGTCGATGCGCAGCTCCTGGGGCAGCGCCACGCCCGGCAGGTAGGCGCGGTTCTCGCGGTCGGCCTGCAGCGTGGCGGCCTGCTCGGGGGTGCGGGCCAGCAAGGTGGTGCGCAGGCCGCCGCGGGCGAGCAGCACGGCCAGGGCGGTGCCGAAGGAGCCGGCGCCGATCACCGCCGCGCGCCTGCCGCCGGGGCTCGCCAGACGAGGCCCGCGCGGGGGCCGGCCACTGGGGCTCGGAGTAGGCTCCGGCGGGGTCATCCGATGAGCGAGCCTAGCGACAGGTGGCGCAACTGGGCGGGCGACGAGCGCTGCGCGCCCGCGCGGGTGGCGCGGCCGGGCTCGCTCGAGGAGATCGCGGCGGCGCTCGCGCAAGCGCAGGCAGACGGCCTGAGCGTGCGGGTGGCGGGGGCGGGGCACTCGTTCAGCGACATCGCGCTCACCGAGGGCCTGCAGCTGCGTCTCGATCGCATGGCCGGCGTGCTCGACGTGGACCGCTCCAGCGGGCTCGTGCGGGTGCAGGCGGGCATCACGATCCGCGCCCTGAACGCCCGCCTGGCCGAGCACGGCCTGGCGCTCGAGAACCTCGGCGACGTCGACGCCCAGACGATCGCCGGCGCGATCGCCACGGCGACCCACGGCACGGGCGCGCGGCTGCCCAACATCTCCGCCCAGGTGGCGGCGCTCACGCTGGTGCTCGCCGACGGCTCGCTGCTTGACTGCTCAGCCGCGGAGAATCCGGAGCTGTTGCGCGCCGCGCGGGTGTCGCTGGGCGCGCTGGGGGTGCTCGCGGAGGTGACCCTGCGCTGCGTGCCCGCCTTCACGCTGCGCGGCGTCGACGCGCCGATGCCCCTCGCGGAGGTGCTCGAGCGCTTCGAGGAGCTGGCGCTGGGCAACGACCACTTCGAGCTGTTCGTGTTCCCCCACGCCGACACGGCGCTCACGCGCACCAACAACCGCGTGCGGGAGCCTCCCCGGCCCCGCGGCCGCATCTCCGCCTACGCCAACGACATCCTGCTCACCAACCACGCCCTCGGCCTGCTCTGCCGCGCCGGCCGGCGCTTCCCCGCCCAGATCCCCCGCATCAACCGCCTCGTCACCCGCCTCGCCGGCTCCAGCGCCCGCGTGGACCGCTCCGACCGCATCTTCGCCAGCCCGCGGCTCGTGCGCTTCACCGAGATGGAGTACGCGCTGCCCCGCGCACGCACCCCCGAGGCGGTGCGCCGCGTGATGGCGCTGGTGCCCGCACGGGGCTTCGCGGTGCCCTTCCCGATCGAGGTCCGCACCGTCGCTCCCGACGACGCCCTGCTCAGCACCGCCCACGGGCGCGAGTCGGGCTTCGTGGCCGTGCACATGTTCGAGGGCATGCCCTACGCGCCCTACTTCCACGCCGTCGAGGCGATCATGGACGAGCTCGGCGGCCGTCCCCACTGGGGCAAGCGCCACTTCCAGACCGCCGCCACCCTGCGCCCCCGCTACCCCGAGTGGGACGCCTTCCAGGCGATCCGCGCCCGCCTGGACCCCCGCGGCCGCTTCGCCAACGCCCACACCGAGCGCGTCCTCGGCCCGGTGCCCGCGTCATGAGCGAGCTCGCGCGCCTGGAAGCCGCCACCGCCCACCTCGACCCGCCCTTCGCGCTCGTGGACCTCGACGCGCTGTGGGCCAACGCCGCCGACATGGAACGCCGCGCCGCCGGCAAGCCGATCCGCCTCGCCAGCAAGTCCCTGCGCTGCCGCGAGCTGCAGCGCCGCGTGCTCGCCCGCGAGGGCTTTCGCGGCACCCTCGCCTTCACGCTCCCCGAGGCGTTGTGGCTGGCCGAGAGCGGCTTCGAGGACGTTCTCGTCGCCTACCCCACGGTCGACCGCGGCGCGCTGGCCGCCCTCTGGCGCCTGCCCGACAGCCACCCGCGGGCGCACGTCACCGTGATGGTCGACGACGTCGCCCACCTGGAGGCGATCGAGTCCGCCCGCCCCGAGGATGCCCTCGACCGCCCCGTGCGGGTCTGCATCGAGCTCGACGCCTCCCACCCGCTGCTCGGGGGCCGCGTGCGGGTGGGCGCCAAACGCTCGCCCCTGCACACCCCCGCGGACGTCGCGGCCCTCGCCCGCCAGATATTCGCCCGCCAGATCCACGGCCGCCCTCAACTGGAGCTCGTCGGCCTGATGGCCTACGAGGGCCAGACCGCGGGCCTCGGCGACGCCCCTCCCCGCCGTCCCCTGCGCGGCCTGGCGCTGCGCGCCCTGCAGGCCCGCTCCGCCCGCGAGCTCGCCGAGCGCCGCGCCGCCACCGTCGCCGCGCTGCGCGAGATCTGGCCCTCCACGGCCGCCCCCCTGGAATTCGTCAACGGCGGCGGCACCGGCAGCCTGCACCTCACCGCCCGCGAGCCCGCCGTCACCGAGCTCGCCGCCGGCTCGGGCCTCTACGGCCCGCGCCTGTTCGACTCCTATCGCGCCTTTCGCCCCCGCCCCGCCGCCCTGTTCGCGCTGCCCGTCGTGCGCCGTCCCTCCGCGCGCGTCGCCACGCTGCTGGGCGGCGGCTATCTCGCCTCCGGCCCGGCCGACGCCGCCCGCCTGCCCGCGCCCCACCTGCCCGCCGGCCTGCGCCTGGACCGCCAGGAGGGCGCGGGCGAGGTGCAGACCCCCGTGCTGGGAGACGCCGCCGCCGATCTCGCCGTCGGCGAGCGCGTGTGGCTGCGCCACGCCAAGGCCGGCGAGCTCTGCGAGCGCTTCCCCGCCCTGCACCTGCTCGAGGGCGAGCGCATCGTCGAGACCCTCCCCACCTATCGCGGCGAGGGACAATGCTTCCTGTGAGCGCCGTCGAAGCAACCCTGCGCGAGGTCGTCGAGACCCTCGCCCCGCTCGACCGCACCCCCTGCTCGCCGGGCGAGCGCGCTGCCGCCGAGTGGCTGCACGATCGCCTCGCCGCGATCGAGGGCCTGCAGGCCAGCCTCGAGGAGGAGCCCTCCTGGGGCACCTTCCCGCCCACCGCCACCGCCCTCGGCCTGACGGCCGTGCTCGGCGCGATCCTCACCCTCCGCGGCCGCCCGGCCATCGGTGCCCTGCTCGCCGCCGCCACCGTCGCCGGCATCGTCGACGAGGCCCACAACGGCCCCCGCCTGGCGCGTCGCCTGCTCCGCCGCCGCCGCGCCACCGTCAACCTCGTCGCCCGCCTGGGCGACCCGCGGGCGCCCCGCACGCTCGTGGTGCTCGCCCACCACGACGCCCCCCAGACCGGCGCCATCTTCGACCAGACCCTCCAGCGCAAGCTCCACGAGCGCGCCCCCCAGGTCGTGGAACGCTTCAAGACCCCCCTGCCCCAGTGGTGGTTCGGCCTCTCCGGCCCCCTCGCCACGCTGGCCGGCGCCCTCGTCCTCGCGGCTGCCCCCGGTGCGCGCGCACGGCGTGGGGGCGGTGGGGCCCGCGCCGGTGGGGGGAAGGTCTTCCAAACGGGGGGGAAGGTCTTCCAAACGGGGTGCCCGCGCGCGCGTGCGCGCGCCCGCGCGGGGACCCGCGTGGGCATGGTCCTGGGGCTGCTCGGCACCGCCCTCGTGGCCGACATGTGGCGCAGCGACACCGTGCCCGGCGCCAACGACAACCTCTCCGGCGTCTCCGCCCTCGTGGCCCTCGCCGAGCTCGTCCGCGCCCGCCCGATCCCCGGCCTGCGCCTGCTGCTGGTCTCCTGCGGCGCCGAGGAGACCCTCCAGGACGGCATCCGCGCCTTCCTCGCCAGCCACCGCCACGAGCTCGACCCGGCCAGCACCGTCTTCGTGAACCTCGACGCCGTGGGCTCCCCCCACCTCGTGCTGCTCGAGGCCGAGGGTCCGATCCGGATGGAGCCCTATCACGGCCCCTGGCTGCGGGACCTCGTCGCCGAGCGCGCCCGCTCGCTGGGCGTCCCCCTACATCGCGGCTATCGTGCCCGCGCCTCCACCGACAGCATCATCCCCAGCCGCGCGCGCTACCCGATCGCCACCCTCGTCTCGATGACCGACTGGCGCGCCCCCGCCAACTACCACCTCCCCAGCGACATCCCCGCGAACCTCGACTACGCCTCCGTCCACGACGCCGTGCGCATCGTCGAGGACGTGGCCCGCATGCTCGCCGGCGCGCCCGCCGCGGTCCCCGCCTGAGGCCTCGCGGCGCCGACGCTGAGGCCGTAGCGCCCGCTCAGGCGATCGACGCGAGCTTGCGTCCCGCCGCCCGCAGCTCCCGCTCCTCGCCCGCCGCCAGCACCACCTGCAGGTCGAGCACGCGCGCGTCGAAGTCGTCGAGCTGCCAGCTCCCGCCGATGCCGTAGGCCGGCACCCCCGCCTGGCGCGCGCGCGTGGCCAGCTCGAAGGCCACGCTCTCCCGCAGCGTCTCCCGCCGCAGCCCCCACGCCGCCACCACCAGCGCCCGCGCCTCACGCAGACGCGCGTCGAAGCCCAGCTCCGCCAGCTCCGCCTCCAGCTCCCGCCCCGCCCGCGCCCGCGCGAACGCGCACACGTCCGGCGCCGGCCTGCCCGCCGCCCGCACCCCCCGGCCGATCGCCGCGGCGACCCGCTCTGCCGACAGCCGCCCCGCGAACGGGCAGCAGGCGATCAGCAGCGTGTCGGGGATCCTCATCGCTGATCGGGCATCCTTTCAGCCATGCCCGCCGCCCGCGCCGCCGCCGACGACCACACGGTGATCGACGTCTGCGGCCACGAGATCCGCATCAGCAACCCCGCCAAGCCCTTCTTCCCCGCCCCCGGCTTCACCAAGCTCGACCTCGTCAACTACTACCTCGAGTGCCACGAGGCCGCCGTCCGGCACCTGCGCGAGCGCCCCACCGTGCTCAAGCGCTGGGTCGACGGCGTCACCGGCAAGCCCTTCTTCCAGAAGCGCGTCCCCGACTCCGCCCCCGAGTGGCTGCAGAGCGCCACCGTCACCTTCCCCAGCGGCCGCCACGCCCGCGAGCTGGTGGTCAACGACGCCGCCCACCTCGTGTGGGGCGTGAACCTCGGCGTCATCGACTGGAACCCGTGGGCCGTGCGCCGCGACGACCTCGACCACCCCGACGAGCTGCGCGTCGACCTCGACCCCGGCCCCGGCGTGCCCTTCGCCGAGGTCCGCCACGTCGCCCTCGAGGTGCGCGACGTGCTCGCCGAGCACCACATGCGCGGCTACCCCAAGACCTCCGGCTCCCGCGGCATCCACATCTACGTGCGCGTCGAGCCCCGCGAGGACTTCACCGAGGTGCGCCGCGCCGCGCTGGCGCTCGCGCGGGAGGTGGAGCGCCGCATGCCCGGCCGCGCCACCAGCCGCTGGTGGAAGGAGGAACGCGAGGGCGTCTTCATCGACTACAACCAGAACGCCCGCGACCGCACGATCGCCTCCGCCTACTCCGTCCGCGCCGTCCCCGACGCCCGCGTCTCCGCTCCGCTGGAGTGGGAGGAGGTGGCCGACGTGGAGCCCGCCGAGCTGCGCCTGGACACCGTCCCCGCCCGCCTGCGCGCGAGGGGCGATCCGTCCGCCACGATCGACGACGAGCGCTTCTCCCTGGACTCCCTGCTCGAGCTCGCCGCCCGCGACGAGCGCGAGGGCCTCGGCGACGCCCCCTGGCCGCCCCACTTTCGCAAGCAGAAGAACGAGCCCCGCCGCGTCCAGCCCAGCCGCGCGCGCAAGGACGCCGGGGAAGACGCCGCGTGAGCCTTCCCGTCGAACCACCCCTCGCCCCCGCCCTCGCCCTCTCCCGCCGCGAGCTGCCCACCGGGGAGGAGTACGTGTACGAGATCAAGCTCGACGGCTTTCGCGCGCTCGCCTTCGTGGACGGCGAGGAGCTCCACCTGCAGTCCCGCGGCGCCAAGCCCCTGCAGCGCTACTTCCCCGAGCTCTCCTTCCCCGCCGGCCGCTACGTGCTCGACGGGGAGATCGTGATCCGCGACGCCGCCGGAGAGGAGCGCTTCGACTCACTGCAGGAACGCATCCACCCCGCCGCCTCCCGCATCGAGCGTCTCTCCGGCGAGATACCGGCCACCTACGTGGCCTTCGACCTCCTCGCCCGCGACGACCGCTCGCTGCTCGAGCTGCCCTTCGCCGAGCGCCGCGCGGCCCTGCAAGAGCTGCTCGCGGACGGGTCCTTCGCGGCCGCGCCCGTGGAGCTGATGGCCGCCACCGCCGATCCCGAGGTCGCCCGCGTGTGGCTGCGCGAGGCCGAGGGCGCCATCGCCAAGCTCCGCGCCGCCCCCTACGACCCCGGCAAGCGCACCGGGATGTTCAAGGTCAAGCGCGTCCGCACCATCGACGCCGTCGTCGCCGGCTGGCGTCCGGGCAAGGAGCCGGAAACGGTCGGCGCCCTGATCCTCGCCCTCTACGACGGCCAGCAGCTGCGCGTCGTCGGCCACACCTCCGGCCTCTCCGCGGCCGAGAAGCGCCGCCTCGTCTCCTTCCTCGCCCCCTACGAGACGGGCGACCGGGGCAGCGCCGACCCCAGCCGCTGGACCTCCGGCCGCGAGCTGGAGTGGGTGGCCCTGCGCCCGGAGTTGGTGGTGGAGATCGACTTCGATCACGTCTCCGCCGGGCGCATCCGCCACGGCGCCAAGCTCAGGCGCTGGCGCGAGGACAAGCCGCCCCGCGCCTGCACCTATGATCAGTTGCAGACATGACCACCGAGACCGCCACCGTCGCCGAGGAGGAGTACCTGCAGATCCTCTTCTGGCTGCAGGAGGCCCGCCTGCCGATGACCGGCGCAAACGTCGCCCGCGCGATGCAGCTCTCCGCCCCCACCGTCCACGAGATGGTCGGCCGCCTGGAACGCGACGGCTACATCGAGCGCGGCCAGGACCGCGTGATCTCCTTCACCCCCGAGGGCGCCGCCCACGCCGAGACGATCGTCAGCCGCCACCGCCTGATCGAGCGCTTCCTCACCGACATCCTGGGCGTGCCCTGGGACGAGGTCCACGAGGAGGCCGAGCGCCTCGAGCACGCCATGTCCCCCGTCCTCGAAGAGCGCATGCGCGCGGCCATCGGCGACGCCAAGACCTGCCCCCACGGCCACCCCATCGTCGCCGGCGAGCGCCTCGCCGGCGTCCCCCTCGCCGACGTCGAGCTCGGCGCCTCCGTGCGCGTGCTGCGCTTCGAGAACGAGGCCGAGGATCTCCTGCACTACCTCAAGGCCTCCGGCCTGGAGCCCGGCCTGGAGGGCACCCTCGCCGCCCGCGACGCCGCCGAGGTGGTGCTCGAGACGCCCGACGGCCTCCGCTGCGCCGTCACCCCCTCCGTCGCCGAGACCGTCTCCGTCACCGCCGACCCCTCCCCGCCGCCCCGCACCGCGCTGCCCGAGCAATTGGTGCTGGGCGAGCAGCGATACGGTCGCTGACACTGACGTCCGATAGCCGGCGCGAGCGTCAGTAGAGCGAGCGGTACGCCGCGGCGAGGCGGCTGACGCCCTCCTCGATCTGCGCGGGTGTCACGCCTGAGTAGGCGATCCGCAGCGTGTTCTCGCCGCCCTCCAGCACGAAGTCCGTGCCCTTCACGAACGCCAGGCCGCGCTCGGCCGCCGCCGTGTGCAGGGTGGCCACGTCGGTGCCCTCCGGCAGCATCACCCACATGAAGTAGCCGCCCTCCGGCTCCACGAAGCGGGCCTCCGGCAGTTCCCGCGCCAGCGCCCGCGCGAGCGTCGCCGCCCGCTCCGCCAGCGCGCTCTTGACCGTGGCGATCGAGCGCTCGATCGCGCCCGAGGCGCAGAACTCGTACACGATCGACTGCGAGACCATGCTCGGCGAGATGTAGGTGTTCGTCGCCAGCTCCTTGATGCTGCCGATCAGCTCCTTGGGCCCCACGAGGTAGCCCACCCTGATCCCCGGGCACACCGTCTTGGAGAACGACGACGCGTACACCACCCGCTCGGGGTCCATCGAGAGCATCGTCGGCAGCCCCTGTCCCGTGAAGCGCAGCTCCACGTAGGGGTCGTCCTCGAAGATCACGAAGCCGTGCCGCGCCGCCAGCGCGAGCAGCTCCCGCCGCTTGGCCTCCGAGAGCGTGTACCCGGCGGGGTTCTGGAAGTTGGGGATCACGTGCGCGAGCTTCGGCCGCGCGCCCGCCTGCCCCTCCAGCAGCCGCGCCAGCGCCTGCGTGTCGATGCCGTCCGCCCGCAGCGCCACCGCGTGCACCAGCGCCCCCCGCTTGCGCAGCGAGAGCAGCGTGCGGTCGTAGGTCGGCCGCTCCACCACCACCTCGTCGCCCGCCCCCACCAGCTGCTCGAACAGGAACGCGTCCGCCTGCATCGATCCGTTGGTCACGAGCACGTTCTCGCTCGCCACCCCGTGCTTGGCCGCGATCCACTCGCGCAGCTTCGGATAGCCCACCGCCGTGCCGTAGGCCGTCGTGCCGCCGGGGTCGTTCGCGAACGCCCGCTCCGCCGCCTCCCGCAGACCCTCCACGTCCACGATGTCCAGCGACGGCGCCCCGCGCGCGAAGGAGATCGTCTCCACTGCCTGTCCCGTGCTCGCCATCTCGGTGCTGAAGCTTAGGCGTCCCAGCAGCCTGTCGTAGTCCTGCGTGAGCTCCGCCGCCGTACGCTCCAGGCGCTCCTTGAACCGCAACAGCTCCTCGGTGCCGCCGGCCGGGCCGTTCGCCCTCGCGCCGACCGGTGTGGAGGCGCTCGTTGCGGGCGCTGGCGGGGGCGGGGCCGCCGGCGGCTGCCAGGCCCCAGGCGCCCACGCGGGCGGGGGAGGCGGCGGGCTCGGCGCCGGCGTCGCGGTGGCGCCGTCCTCGATGGCCTCGTCCACGAGCCGTCCGGACCCGACGGCGGCCACCTGGCGCTCGAGCTCCCCCAGCTTTCGCTCCAGCTCTCCCAGCGTCTGCGCGATCTCTTGCTCCACCGGCCAAGCGTAGCGGGAGACTTTGGTGCGGGAGGGGAGGGTCTCGCTCAGGAGGCGGAGCTGGAGGCGCCGCTCAGCGCCTCCACGGCGAGCCGCGCCACCTCGGTGGGCGTGCGCCCGACGCGCACCCCGTGCGCTTCGAGCGCCTGCGCCTTCGCCTTCGCGGTGCCCGCGGAGCCCGAGACGATCGCCCCCGCGTGGCCCATCTGCTTGCCCGCCGGCGCCGTGAAGCCGGCGATGTAGGCGATCACCGGCTTGGACATGCTCGCGTCGATGTACTCCGCGGCCTCCTCCTCGGCCGAGCCGCCGATCTCGCCGGAGAGCACCACCAGCTCGGTCTGGGCATCGCCCTCGAACAGCTCCAGGATGTCCACGAACGAGCTCCCCGGCACGGGGTCCCCGCCGATGCCCACGATCGAGCTGCAGCCGAAGCCGGCCTGGGCGATCTCGTTGCCGATCTGGTAGGTCAGGGTGCCCGAGCGCGACACCACGCCCACGTTGCCCTGCTCGAAGAAGGACGCCGGGATGATCCCCACGTTCGCCTTCCCCGGCGAGAGGATGCCCGGGCAGTTGGGCCCCACCAGCCGCGTGCCGCGATGGTCGCGGCGCAGGGTGTTGTAGACCCGCAGCTCGTCGTGCGCGGGGATGCCCTCGGTGATCGCCACCACCAGCTCGACGCCCGCGGCGGCCGCCTCGAGGATCGCGTCCGCGGCGAAGCGGGGGGGCACGAAGATCATCGCCGTGTTGGGCTCGCACTCCTTCGCGGCCTGCTCCCAGGTGTCGAACACGGGGATGCCCTCCACGTCCTGGCCGCCCTTGCCGGGCGTCACCCCGCCCACCACGTTGGTGCCGTAGCGGCGGTTGTTGAGCGTGTGAAAGGCGCCCTCTTTGCCGGTGACGCCGGCCACGCACAGGCGCGTGGTCTCGTCGACGAGCACGCTCATGCCGGTGCTCCCACGGGCTTGCCTGCCGCCAGCGCCACAACCATCTCGGCGGCCTCGTTCATCGTCTTGGCGGGGTGCACGCCGGGCAGCTTGGCCTGCGCGAGCAGCTCCCGGCCCTGCACGTCGTTGGTGCCGTCCAGGCGCACCACGAAGGGGATCCCCTGCGTGTCCAGGTCGGAGAAGGCCGCGATCAGCCCCTTCGCCACCTCGTCGCAGCGGGTGATGCCGCCGAAGATGTTGAACAGCACCGCCTTCACCGACTCGTTGGCGAGGATCAGCTCCACCGCCTGCTTGATCTTCGCCGCGTCCGAGCCCCCGCCCGCGTCGAGGAAGTTGGCCGGCCGCCCGCCCGCCTGGGCGACGACGTCGAGCGTCGACATCACGAGCCCCGCGCCGTTGCCGAGGATGCCGATGTCGCCCTCGAGCGCCACGTACTGCACGCCCTCCTCCTTGGCCCGCCGCTCGATCGGGTCTTCGTTGGCGCTGTCCGAGAGCCCCTGGTTCTCGGGGTGGCGGTAGAGCGCGTTGCCGTCCAGCGACACCTTCGCGTCGAGCGCCTTCACCTCCCGCGCCGGCGTCACGATCAACGGGTTGATCTCCGCGAGCGTCGCGTCCTCCTCGCTCCACACCTCGTACAGCGCCACCAGCGCGTCCGCCACGCCCTCGATCACGTCCTCGTCGGCGCCGCCTTCGGTGGCGATCTCGATCGCCTCCCGCCGCGAGAGCCCCGCGAGCGAGTCCACGTGCCGGCGGATCAGCTTCTCGGGGTGGCTCGCCGCCACTTCCTCGATCTCCACGCCCCCTTCCACGCTGAAGATCACCAGCGGCTGCTTGGCCTGCCGGTCGAGCAGCACCGAGGCGTAGTACTCGCTGGCGATGTCGCTGGCGTGCTCGATCCACAGCGTGCGCACGATGTGCCCGCGGATGTCCAGGCCGAGGATGCTCTGGGCGTGCTCCCGCGCCTGCGCCTCGTCGTCGGCCAGCTTCACGCCGCCCGCCTTGCCGCGGCCGCCGATCAGCACCTGCGCCTTCACCACCACGGGGTAGCCGATCTCGTTCGCCGCCGCCACCGCGTCCTCCACGCTGGTGACCGCCGACCCCGCCGACACCGACAGGCCGTGCTTGGCGAACAGCTGCTTGCCTTGATACTCGAGCAGGTCCATGCGCGGCGCGAGACTCTAGCCGAAAACCGGCCGTCCTCGGGCCACCGCTCCAGCGGCCGTGACGCATCGTCCACCGTGCAGGCCCGGTGTCACGGGGCGTTCGTGGGCGCGAGCAGGGCATAATGCCCCGGCGATGCCCATCCCCAAGAACGTTACCTTCGTCACATTCGACGTCTACGGAACGCTGATCGACCGCGATACCGGCGTCTACGAAGCCTTCGCCAAAGAGGCCGCTCGCGATGGCATCGAGCTCGATCGCGCCGAGCTGCTCGCTCACTTCCGCGAGATCAGCCGCGAGATCGAGGGCGGCTCCTACGAGCTCTACGCCGAGGTCCTGCGGCGCACGGCGATCGAGGTCGCCAAACGCATGGAGTGGGACCTGGAGCCCTCCCGCTCGGGCTTCCTGCCCGACTCGGTGCACCGCTGGAAGCCCTTCAAGGAGACCAACACCCAGCTCGCCAAGCTCGCCAAGAAATACAAGCTCGGGCTGCTCTCCAACATCGACGACAAGCTGCTGGGCCAGACCCGCCGCCACATTCCCACCGACTTCGATCTCGTCGTCACCGCCCAGCAGGTGCGCTCCTACAAGCCCGATCCGGCCCACTTCACCGAGTGCGCCCGTCGCATGGGCGGCAAGCGCGGCTGGGTGCACGTGGCCGCCAGCCACTACCACGACGTGGTGCCCTGCGTCAAAGCGCGCGTGCCCGTGATCTGGGTCAACCGCACCAAGGAGAAGCTCGACTCCTCCCAGCGCAAGCCCACCGTCGAGGTCCCCAACCTGCGCGAGGCCGCCAAGCTGCTGGGCGCTCCCTAGCCGCCCGCCGAGGCGGGCGCACGGGCACCGAGCTCGCCGGCCGATTCGCGATGCGCGCCCTCGCCCTGCACGCCGACGTCCTGGTCGCCACGAGCGCCGTGCTGCACGTCAACTGCGTGCTCGTCCGCGGCGCCGGCCCCCAGGGGGCGCAGGAGACCTTCGCGATCGACTCCCCGGTGCTCCCCGAGGAGCTCGGCACGCTCGCCCCGCTGCTCGAGCAGGCCCGCTTCCCGCCGCCCGCCGGCCTGCTCGCCACCCACGCCGACTGGGATCACCTGCTCGCCCGCCTCGCCTTCCCCGAGGCGGCGCTCGGCTGCGCGCGGAGCACCGCGCGGCGCCTCGCCGCCGCCCCCGGCGTCGCCCAGCGCGAGCTGCGAGCGTTCGACGAAGAGCTCCTGATCGAGCGCGAGCGGCCGCTCTCGCTGGGCGCCGTGCAGGCGCTGCCGGTGCCCGGCCACTGCGCCGTGGGCGCGCAGGAGCTGGAGCTGCACCCCGCCGAGGGCCACACCGGCGAGGGCATGGCGATCGTGATCCCGTGGGCGAGCGTGCTCGTGGCCGGCGACTACCTCTCCGCCGTCGAGCTTCCCTCGCTCGGAGAGGGCGCCACGATCGCGGCCTACCTCGCCACGCTCGAGCGCCTGGAGGCGCTGCTGGCTCGGGTCGAGCACGTGGTGCCCGGCCACGGCCCCGTCGTCGATCCCGAGCGCGCGGCGGAGATCCTCGCCGAGGATCGCGCCTACCTGCGCTCCCTGGCCGAGCACGGCGCCGGCGCGGAGCTCCCCGAGCGCCGCCGAGGGCCCGCCCAGCGGCGGGCGCACGAGAAAAACGTGGCTAGGACTCAGCCGGCGAGGTGATGGTGGCGATCGGGGCGCCCGCCGCGATCGGGGCGCCCTCCGCGATCGGCAGCTCGGTGATCGTACCCGCCTTGTGGGCCATGATCTCGTTCTCCATCTTCATCGCCTCGATGATGCACAGCAGCTGGCCCTCCTCCACGGTGTCGCCCTGCTTGACGAGCACCTTCCACATGTTGCCCTGCAGGGGAGAGGGCAGGATGTCCGGACCGCCGCCCGCCGCGCTCTTGCGTTCGCCCCGCTTGGGCGCCTTGCGCGCAGCGCCGTTGCTCGCGCCGGCGGGGGCCACGATGCCCGCGAGCGCCTCGCCGCGCACGCGCACGTCGAAGCGCTTGCCCGACACCTCCACCTCGTAGGTGCGCGTGACCTTCTCGGCGGCCTCCTCGTGCGCCTCCCCGACGGCCGCCTCCTCGGGCGGGGGGAAGGCGAGGGTCTTCAGCCACTTGCGGTCCTCGAGCAGCTCCCGGCAGGTCTCTCCCCGCGCCCACTGCTCGGTTGCCAAGAGCGCCTTGTGGAAGGGGATCAGCGTCTTCAGGTGCTCGATCTCGTATTCGTCGAGCGCTCGCAGCATGCGCCTGGTGGCCTGCTCGCGATCGCTGTCCCACACGATCAGCTTGGCCACCATCGGGTCGTACATGGGTGAGACCTCGCCGTGGGCCTCCACCCCCGAGTCCACCCGCACGCCCGGCCCGGAGGGCTCGCGGTAGCGGCCGATCCTGCCCGGCGCGGGGGCGAAGTTCTTGGACGCGTCCTCGGCGTTGATGCGGCACTCGATCGCGTGGCCGCGCAGCTCCACGTCGACCTGCGCGTAGCTCAGTTCCTCGCCGGCGGCCGCTTTGATGCCCTCCTTGACGATGTCGATGCCGGTGGTCATCTCGGTGACGCAGTGCTCGACCTGGACCCGGGTGTTCATCTCCAGGAAGAAGTACTCGGGCTCGCCGCCGCCGTCGGGGGTGGAGAAGAGGCCCTCGATCGTGCCCGCGCCGACGTAGTCGACGGCCTTCGCCGCGTTCACGCCGATCTGGCCGATGCGCTCGCGGATCTGCGGGTCGACCACCCATGCGGGTGCCGGAGACTCCTCGATCACCTTCTGGTGGCGACGCTGGATCGAGCAGTCGCGCTCGCCGAGGTGGATCACGTTGCCGTGGCGATCGGCGAGGATCTGGACCTCCACGTGGCGGGGGTCGTGCAGGTAACGCTCCAGGTAGACGGTGGCGTCGGAGAAGAACTTCTCGCCTTCCCGGCTCGAGCCCTCGAAGGCGCCCTCGAGCTCCTCCTCGGTGAGCGCCACGCGAAAGCCCTTGCCGCCGCCGCCGCCCGCGGCCTTCACGGCGACCGGAAAGCCGATCTCCCCCTTGGCGATCTTCATCGCGTCCTTCACGGTCGCCACCGGCTCGGTGGTGCCCGGCACGATCGGCACGCCCGCCGCCTGCATCAGCTCGCGGGCGCGGGTCTTGGAGCCCATCGCCTCGATCGCGCTCGCGGGAGGCCCGATGAACACGATGCCGGCGTCCTCGCAGGCCTGCGCGAAGGGCGCGTTCTCGGCCAGGAAGCCGTAGCCCGGGTGGATCGCCTCCGCGCCCGCCCGCTGGGCCGCCGCGAGGATCTTCTCGATCTTCAGGTAGTTCTCGCTCGCGGGCCCCTCGCCGAGGTTGTAGGCCTCGTCCGCGCGCCCCACGTGGGGCGCGTCGCGGTCGAGCTCGGAGTACACCGCCACCGCGCCGATCCCCAGCTCGTGCAGGGCGCGCGTGATGCGCACCGCGATCTCGCCGCGGTTGGCTACCAGGACCTTTGTGAACATCGGCGCGGAACCCTATCGAAGGGCTTCTTCGCCGGAGGCAAGGGCTTCTTCTTCGCCGGAGCCGAGGGCTTCTTCGCCGGGCTGCGGCCCCAGGCGCAGCAGCCTCGCCTGCACCTTCGCGCCCGGCGCGAGCGCTTCCGCGGCGGGCGTTTCGGCGAACGCCTCCAGCGCCTTGCCCTGGGCCGTGAGCTTGCCGCTGGAGAGCTGCATCGCGTAGCCGCCGTCGTTGCGCGAGTAGACGATCAGCGCCCGCAGCCAGCCGGCGAGGTGGTAGGGCA
>DATJMB010000107.1:0-6452 GCA_035508995.1 Solirubrobacteraceae bacterium
CCATGGGCGTGGCGATCCTCGCCCTGAAGGTCATCGCCCACTGACGCCGGCACCGATGGCGCACGGGCGCGGCCGATCGCCCGCGCCGGGGGCGCACTCGGGCGCCCGAGCCCGGGCGCCCAGGTCCGGCTGCGATCCGCCGCCGGAACTCGTGCGAGTGACCGAAATAGCTCCCTGAGCAGCGAAAACGGCCGATAGGACGGAGCCGTTCCAAGGGCCTGTACGCCATTCGTCGATCTGGTGTAGACAAAAAATAGCTGACATGAGATGATGCTGAATGTCGGATTCCTTGACAGGCATCAGCAGAACGTCTTGGGGAGGTAGAGGAAGAGTGTCTGAGCGTCGCGACGGGGCGTCGAGCGATGGACCGATCGCCCCCCTGTATCGGCGTCTGCCGCGTGGGCCCCACAAACTGGCGCCCACGGAGGTCGCTCACCATCAGCGCATCCGCATGCACGGAGCGATGGTGGAGGCGGTGGCCGCCAACGGCTATGCGCGCACGAGTGTCAAGCAGGTGATCGGCCTCGCGGGGGTCTCCCGGCGGGCCTTCTATGAGCAGTTCACCAACAAGCAGGAATGCTTCCTGGCGACCTTCGATCTGATCGCCGCGCGGGGAGCGAAGCACGCCACGGACGCCTTCCGATCCACCTCGGGTGGCGTGGAGGAGCGGCTGCGGGCCAGCTACGAGGTGTTCACCGAAGGGGTGGCCGCCAATCCCAAGGGCGCCTCGCTGGCGATCCTCGAGGCCCAGACGGCGGGCACGGTGGGGCTGGCCCACATGCGCAGGGCGGCGGCGGCGTTCGAACAGATGCTCTGCCGCACCTTCGCCTCGGCGCCGGACATGCAGCCGCTGCCGGTGCCGGTGGCGCGGGCGATCGTGGGGGGCATGCACGAAGCTCTCTCGGTGCGGCTGCGTACGGGGCGCACGGAGGAGATATCGACGCTCAGCGAGGAGCTGCTGGCGTGGACGATGCTCTTCCAGACCCCAAGCCTCAGCCGGCTGCCGGAGACCCTGGCCCAGCACGCGCGCATCGGCGAGCCGGGCCCGATGATCGCGGGCTTCGAGAGCGGGCCGCGGGGTGGGGACCTACGGGAGCGGCTGCTCAAGAGCATGCTGCAGCTGGCGGCGATGGACGACTACAAAGGCCTCAGCGCGCCCCAGGTGGCCGAGCACGCGGGCGTGGAGCCGGAGCTGTTCTTCGACCATTTCGAGTCCAAGGAGGACTGCTTCCTGGCGGCCTTCGACGAGCTCGCCGACGAGCTCCTGCTGGCGGCCTCGGACCCGGGCCTGGCGTCGGGGGACTGGCCGGCGGCGGTGCACCGCTCGATCCGCGAGCTCACCTGCCTGCTCTCGGATCGCCCCCTCTATGCGCACACGATCGCGCGCATCGCGCCGGGGGCTGGCAGGCAGGTGCTCGAGCGGGACTTCGAGCTGGCGCGCAAGATCGGCGCGCTGCTCACGGACGGGGCTCCCAAGAACGGCAGCCAGCTGGCGGGAGAGGGCATCGCGGGGGCCCTGTGGCACACGATTCGCTGCCAGGTTGTCAGCAACCAGATCCACCTGCTGCCGGCCTTCGCGGACTATCTCGCCTACGTTGCCATCGCGCCCTACATCGGCGCGGAATCGGCCGCGGACGTGGTCCTCGAGGGTGTCACCGGAGAAGCCCAGCGCAAGCCGAGGTCGCGCGGCGCGAGGGCCGCCACGGGCGCCAACGCGGGCACCGCGCCCTCCGCACGGGCACGCTCGTCACGGTCGCGAGCGGTTCAGCGGCGGCGGCCGGCGCGCAAGGACGCCAGGTAGCCGAGCACCACGCCGACCAGCACAGAGATCACGATCACGATGATCAGCGGCGCCTCGCCGGAGCCGAGGATCCAGTTGACCTGCACGGATTCGGTGTTCAGCACGGCGAACAGCGTGATCACCACCGCCAGCACGACCATGCCGGCCATGCGGGCGGTCTCGCGTGTGCCGCGCTTGGGCTTCTGGGGTCCTGAGGCCTGCACCGACATGGGCTGGCCCCGATCCTAACCGGTCTGCTCGGCCTCCACCCAGGAACAGCTGGCGGAGAGGTCGTCCACCCCCAGGGCGGCGGCCACGTTGAGGGCCATGCCGTGCCTGAAGAAGTCGTCGAGCTGCTCGGTGTCCGCTCCGGAGAGCTCGCCCGCGAAGGCCACCAGCTCGGCGTAGCGGCGGCGCACACGGGTGCGCACGAGCTCGTCGTCGCAGGCGGCGTAGGACTGCAGCTGGAGCATCAGCGAGTCGCGGTCGCTGGCCAGGAGCTCCTTGTAGGCGCGGCCCATGGCCTGCAGTGCGTCCTCGCAGTCCGCCGGCGCGCGCCCCTCCCGGTAGTCGGCGGCGGCCTGGGCGAATGTGTCGGCCACCCGCTGAAAGCCACGTTCCAGGGCCGCCAGGAACAGGTCGCGCTTGCTGGGGAAGAGGCTGAAGACGTACGGCTGGGCGACGCCCACGCGGCGGGCGATGCGATCCACGGGGGTGCCGTGGAGGCCGCCTTTGGCGAACTCCACCACCGCCGCGGAGATGAGCTCCTCGCGACGCTCGGCCGCCGGCACCCGTCGCCGGGCGGTCCCGGCCCCAGCAGAGCCGGCCGGGCTCACAGGGCCCCCTCGCCCGCCACCGCGGGCCGGTGGGGGCGGCTCTGCTCGACGCGCTCGGCGGCCTCCGCGGGCGCGACGGCCACCGGGGTGTCGGCCTCGCGGGCGGCGGCGCGGGTGCTGAAGGGCAGGGCGAGGACCGTCAGGGCGCCGGCGGCGAGCACCGCCACGCCCACCCACATGGCGGGCAGCAGGCCGTTGACGAAGTCCTGCGGCGAGAGGTAGCCGCCGGCCCCCGTGAACACGGTGGCGAGCACCGACACGCCGAGCACGCCGCCGACCTCGCGGATGGCGTTGTTGGCGCCGGAGGCCTGGCCGGCCTGCTCGGTGCGCACGGAGGAGAGCACGGCGTTGGCGGAGGGGGCGAACACGAGCGCCATGCCGGCGCCGGCCATCACGAAGGGCACGATCATGGCGCCGTAGGAGAGGTGGGTGCCGATCTCACTCGCCAGCCAGGCAAGGGCTCCGGCCTGCAGGGCGAGGCCCGCCACCATGAACGGACGGCTGCCCAGGCGCTCGGAGAAGACGCCCGCCAGGGGCGCCACGACCATCGAGGCGCCGGTCCACACCAGCAGCTTCAGGCCGGCCTGAAGGGGACTGTTACCAAGCACGTTCTGCATGTACTGGCTGAGGAAGAAGATCGAGCCGAACATGCCGAAGTACATGCTCAGGGAGGCCACGTTGGTGACCGCGAAGGAGCGTTTGGCGAAGAAGGACATCGGCAGCATCGGCTCGGAGGTGCGCAGCTCGCGGATCACGAAGCCGACCAGCAGGAGCGCCCCGGCGAGCACCGACACGAGCACCGTGGCGGAGGTCCAGCCGAGCGACTGGGCGCGCACGAGGCCGAAGACCACGCCGAAGGCGCCGCTGGAGGCGAGCGCCAGGCCGGGCAGGTCGAGGCTGCCGTAGGGGCCGTGGCTCTCGCGCAGGGCGCGCACGGAGAGGGGCAGCACGGCGAGGCCGATGGGAACGTTGATCCAGAAGATCCAGTGCCAGGAGATCCCCTGCACCACCGCCCCGCCCACCAGCGGCCCGAGCGCCACGGCGATGCCGCTGATGCCCGACCACACGCCGATCGCCATGCCCCGGCGCTCGCGGGGGAAGGCCTCCGCCAGCAGGGTGAGGGTCAGCGGAGTCACCACCGCGGCGCCGGCTCCCTGGACCGCGCGGGCGGCCACCAGCAGGCCGGTGCTGGGCGCGAGTGCGGCGGCGGCGGAGGCGGCCGTGAAGAGGGCGAGACCGGCGATGAACATGCGCTTGCGGCCGAACCTGTCGCCGAGGGCGGCGCCGGTGAGCAGCAGCACGGCGTAGGAGAGCACGTAGGCGTTCACGGTCCACTCCAGCGACTGGATCGAGGCGCCGAGGTCGCGGTGGATGGTGGGCAGGGCCACACTCACCACGAGGTTGTCGAGCACCACCATGAAGAGGGCCACCGAGACGATGCCGAGGGTCCAGCCGTTGCGGCCGGTGCCGCGTGGCCCCCCACTGTCCTTCGCCGCCGGTGCCGCGGTGGTGTGTGTGGTGGTGGTCGCCATGCTCGTCTCCTTCGTCGCTGTCACGCAGAACTTAGCAGCGACTAATAAGTCTGTCAAGGGATTGCCCACGTGGCGGTGTGAAGCACCCAGGCGGGGCGGCGAAAGGCGCCCGGTTAAGCGGTCAGGGAGTCTCCCGCGGTGGTGAACCGGCGGACCGAGGCGAGCGCCCGAATACGATGCTTCGGAGATGCGCCCCTCCCCCACCCCGTCCCCGCGCTTCGCGCTCGCGAGGGCTGCCGCGATCTCGCTGGCGCTCGGCCTGGTCTCGCTCGCGGGGTGCGGCGCAACGACCACCACGTCGGTGTCAGGCGTTCCGCACGGAGCGGCCGCGAGCGCCGCCCGAACGTCCACCACGAGCACCGGCGGGGAATCCACCGCCGAGCCGAGCACGACGACGACGACGACGGGCTCGGCGAGCGCGGGCGGCACTGCTCCCACCACCACCGCGCGCTCGGCGCCGGAGCCGAAGTTCGTGGAAGGCGGCGGCTCCTCCGGCGGCTCGAGCTCGGGCTCGAGCTCCTCGGCGTCCTCCCCGGAAGGGCTCGCGGCAGCGATGAGCACGCTCACGGCGCACGGATACGTGACCAAGGACACGGCCGTCTACCACCCCAACCAGACCCTGCGGGTGCTGGTGGGCACCCGGGAGGGCTCCTCCGACGGGTACGCCCAGCAGGCGTTCTTCTTCGTGGACGGCAACTACATCGGCACCGACGCGAGCGCTCCCAGCGCGCACGTGACGGTGCTCTCCCAAGGCGACACGGAAGTGACGCTCGGCTACCCCCTCTATCGGGTGGGCGATCCGCTCTGCTGTCCGGGCGGGGGCCAGGCGAAGGTGCGCTTCCAGCTCGACGACGGGCGGCTCGTGGCGCTGGACCCGATCCCGGCGGTGGAACCGTCGAGCGGCTCGGGCCGGCGCTGAAGCGCGCACGGCGAGCGTCGGGCGGCAAGCGGGGGCGGAGCAGGGCGAGATGGGCCGGTAGGCGTATCGTGGGGGCTCACGAGAACAGAATCCTCCAGGACTCCAGAGAAAGGTCTTCATCGATGAGCGCAACGATCGAGGGCCGCAGCGAGGAGCTGCTGCGGGCCAAGAACTTCTGCACCGTCTCCACGATCAACCCCGACGGCTCGGTGCACGCGGCGCCGGTATGGGTGGACGTGCAGGACGGCCGGCCGGTGGTGAACAGCGCCGAGGGACGCGTGTGGCCGCGCAACCTCGAGCGGGACCCGCGAGCGACGCTCACGGTGCAGAACCTCGAAAACCCCTACGAGTACGTCTCGATCCGTGGCCGGGTGGGTGAGCGTACGCACGAAGGGGCGGACGCGCACATCGACGCGCTCGCCAAGAAGTACCTCGACCAGGACAGCTACCCGTTCCGGCAGCCGGGTGAACAGCGGGTGATCATCCGCTTCGAGCCCGACAGCGTGCACGTGTGGGGAAGCTGACGGAGACGGCGGGGACCGTGACGGTGCACCCCGCCGTGACCCTCAATCTCGCCCCAACAGGCGGCGCCAGCGAGAGGGAGGGCGGGGCTGGGTCTTCTGCCAGTCCTCTCGCAGCGGCAGCTCGCCGCGGCGGCGGGCGGCAATCACGCAGTCGGTGTGGGCGTGGCGGCGGCGGCGGGAGTCGCCTTCGGGGGCGATCAGCATGTGGCGGCTGAGGGCGGGCAGGTGACGGCCGCATATCGGGCAGCGATAGGTCGCCGGCTTGCGATTCGCGGCAAGTCGCATCGTCCACCAGCGGGCGGCTGGAAGTCCTCGGGACACGAGCCCATTCTTGCGCGCGGGCTGCGCACCACGGTGGCGGCGACGGTGCTGGTGGGAGTGACGGTGGGGCTCGCGGCGCTCGCGCGCACGGAGCGGGCGCGGCGGGCCACGCGGGCGGGGCGCTCGCGGCGGGCACGACACTTCGGGCTGCTGGCGGACGAGTCGAGCGGGGAGGGCGTGCGGCGGATCGCGCTGGGCCAGGTCGACCTGGCGCTGGAGATGGTGGCGGGCGACGGCTCGGTGCAGCCGGCGGTGACGGTGCACGAGGTCCGCAAGGCGATCAAGCGGCTGCGGGCGCTGCTGCGGCTGCTGGAGGCGACGCTCGGGCCGGGTGAGGCGGCGCGGGAGCGAGGGCTCCTGCAGGACATGGCCGAGCGACTGGCGGGGGTGCGGGACGCGGATGTGATGGTGGCCACGCTCCAGGAGCTGATGGGCCGTCATCCCCGGCGCCTGTGCCGGCGGGGGGTGCGGGAGCTGCGGGCGGCGCTCGAGCGCCGGCGCCTGGAAGGCCGCCAGCGGGAGTTCGGCGAGCGGGCGGCG
>DATJMB010000108.1:0-5357 GCA_035508995.1 Solirubrobacteraceae bacterium
TTGGCCTTTTCCGCTTCCGATTCCCCACACGCCCCCAGCGCCAGCGTGCAGCCCGCCGCCGTGGCGAGCGCCAGCGTGCGCAGTGAGACCAGCCGGCCGATCACGGCTCGGAAGCTATCAGGTGCCGCCCACGAGCTGCTCGGCCGGCCGATCGCGGCTCCGAGGGCGTGGCTCCAGCCGCCGCCTCAGTCGCGGCGCGAGCCGCTGTAGGGCCGCCACCACCGCCGGGTCGAAGTGGCTGCCGCTGTCCCGCACGATCTTCTCCATCGCCGCATCGAAGGACCACGCCGGCTTGTAGGGCCGCTCGCTGAGGAGCGCGTCCAGCACGTCGCACACCGCGCATATCCGTCCCGCCAGCGGGATCTCCGCGCCCGCCAACCCCGCCGGGTAGCCGCCTCCGTCCCACCGCTCGTGGTGGGTGCGCGCGATCGTCTCCGCGATCTGGATCAGCGCCGATCCGGAGTTCGCCAGCATGTCCGCCCCCGCCCCCGCGTGACCACGCATCTCTCGCCAGTCCTCCTCGTCGAACTCCCCCCGCTTGAGCAGCACCCTGTCGGGAACCCCGAGCTTGCCGATGTCGTGCAGCATGCTCGCCAGCCCGATCTGCTCCGCCTCCCCCCGCTCCACCCCCAGCTCCAGCGCCAGCCCCTCGCACAGGCTCCGCACGCGCTCCAGGTGCTGGCCCGTGTCCTCGTCTCGCAGCTCCGCCGCCCGCGCCAGCCGGTGGACGATCTCGTGCTGGGTCTCCAGCAGTTCCCCCGTCCGCTCCCGCACCGTCTGCTCGAGCACCTCCGCGTAGCGGGCCATCAGCTCCCGGCGCCAGCTCTCGGCCGCGTAGCTCACGATCACCGTGCCCACCGCCCCCGTGAGCAGCGCCGCCAGCGGGTAGGTGAGCACCAGCACCGTGCCGTTGTCGAACGCCAGCTGCACCCCCACCGCGTACGCCACCGCCACCGCCACCGCCAGCAGCCCCGCCCGCAACGCCCCCAGCCTGCGCTCCATCAGCGGCGCGAACGCCCCCGCGAGCACGATGCACAAGATCGTCAGCCACCCGGGCCCCGAGCGCAGGGGATTGCCGTGCAGAGCAGTCCAGATCGCGTTCGCCTGCACTTCCGGCCCCGCCATCGGCGCGCTCGACGTGGTGGACGTGGCGTGCAGGTCCTGCAGCACCGAGCTGGTGGCCCCGATCACCACCACCTTCCCCGCGATCTCCCTCGCCGGCACCCGGCCCGCGATCAGATCCGAGAAGGACACCGAGTCGATCGTCCCCGGCGGCCCCCGAAAGTCGATCCACGCCGAGCCCCCTTCGAAGGCGCTCGCCTTCATCTTCCTGCCGGTCGCCGCTTCCGCGCCCGCCACCGCCAGCGTGTCCAGGCCGCCGAGCGAATGGCTGTAGCGCTGGATCGCCCCCGCAGAGTCCGCCCTGAAGTCCGCCGCCGCCGGCCGCGCGTGGACGGCCGCCAGGTTGGCGTTCCCGCCCAGCACTTCCGTCTGCCCCCCCGGCCCGCTCACCGACGTCGCCAGCACCACTCCCGGCGCCCGCCCCACCGCTTCGTACAGCGCCAGATCCTGGCTCGGTGTGGTGGGCTGGGTGAACTGCACGTCGTACACGATCGCCCGCGCCCCCTCCCCGTGCAGCCGTTCGATCGCCCTCCCGTCCAGCGAGCGCGGAAACGGCCACCGCAGTTTCAGCTGGCTCAGCGTCCGGTCGTCGATCCCCACCACCACCACGTCATTCGCCGCCACCGCCCCCCGCAGCCCGAACCGCAGGCTCACGCTCCCGTCCTCCAGCCCCCGCCAGGCGCCGGCGAGGTAGGCCGCCAGGCCCACCCCAATCGCCACCGCCGCCACGATCGCGCTCGTGCGCGCCCGCAGCCGCATGTCCGTGGATCCCCCCAACGGCGTGTCCTCAGGCTCGCGCCAGGTAGCTGTGACCCGCCCGCACCAGCACCTGCCGGCCGGTGTGCAGGTCCCGCACCCTCACAAGGCCACGCCGCACCTGCGTGAGCGTGCCCTTGCAGCTGTCCACCGTGAGCCATTCCGTGCCCAGCACCGTCGCCGCGCTGTTCGCCCCGTGAGTCGTGTAGCGGCCGCCTGAGTCCTTCGACCACAGCTGCCGCTCCGCCCGCCTGCCCGCCGCCGTCGCTCGCAGACGCTCAGAGGAACCAACCGAGCGGGTGGAGGAGGTCGAGGAGATGCTCGCCCGCGCGAGCCCACGCCTCGCCGGACACGGCCCCAGGGGACCCCGCGGGTAGAGATCGGTCATGCCCCCGCCGCCCGTCCGCTGCTTGAAGTCGAACATCCCGCCCCACACCTCCGCCGACTGCTCATGCCCGCCCGCCAGGGCGGTGGTGAGCGACACCACGCCGTGCGTCGCGTCGATCGTCGTGCCCGCCGGCACGTTCGCCGCCGCCGCCAGCGGCACCATCAGTCCCTGGCGATCCTTCACCAACACCACCCCCGACACCGTCCCCACCACGCCGCTGCGCCCGAGCACCGGCGCCGCCGCCGAGCCGCTCGGCGGCTGCTCGGACAACGTGGCCGTCGCCGCCGTGAGCGTCTCCGTGAGCGGCCCCGCCGGCGGCACCGCCGATTCCTCGCCGTGTTCCGTGGAGCCCGAGCTGTGGCCGTTCCCCGCCGTTTCGCCGGACGGCGGCGTTTCGCCCGGCGGCGTTTCGCCGCCTTCTGGCCCTCCGCTCGGTTCTTCGCCGCGCGGTTCTTCGCCGCGCGGTTCTTCGCCGGGCGGTTCGCTGGGAAGGGCGGCCGTGGCGAACGTCTCGTCGGGCCCGTCCGTGGTGCCGCTCCCGTTCACCGCCACCGCCCGGTAGTGGTAGGTGGCTTCCGGTTCCAGTCCGCTCAGATGCGAGGAGCCGGCGTGAGCCGAGACGCCTTCGCCGGTGGCGATGGAGGAAGTGGTGGTGCCGTAGCCACCGGTGCGGCCATATTCGAAGTACAGGCTGCTCGCCTGTGAGTTGGCCAGCACCGAGGCTTTCAAGGTGGCTTCCGTGGTGGTCTCTCCTGCGGCGCTCACACCCGTGATCCCCGGCGGGATCGTGAGCCGGCCGAGCTTCGCTTCGCCGAGCTCCGTGAACCAGACGTTCCCATCCGGCCCGTTCGCGATCGCCCACGCCGAGTTCGCCGCCGTGAGGCCGGTGGTGAACTGGGTGACTTCGCCGCTCGGTGTGATCTGGGCGAGGGCGCCTTCGTGGCCCGCTTTTTTTTCGCTGCCACGCTCCGTGAAGTACATGTCGCCGTTGTCCCCCGCCACGATGTCTCCCGGTTCCCCGTCCGTGGAGCCCGTGAACTCGGTGATCGTGCCGGCCGGCGTGATCCGCCCGATCTTGCCGCCGGCCGAGAACTCCGTGAACCAGATGTCCCCTTCCGGCCCCAGCGCCAAGCTCCAGGGGCCGCTGCTCGACGTGAGCCCCGTTTTGAAGAGCGTGATTTCGCCGGACGGAGTGATTCGCCCGATGGCGCCCGTGGAGCCGTGCTCGGCGAACCACATGTTCCCGTCCGCGCCCGCCACGATCTGCGCCGGTTCGCCGCCTGAGAGCAGCCCGGTGGTGTATTCGCCCGTGACTTTCCCCGTCGTGGGGCTGAGCTTGAGGATCTTGCCGGTGCCCGTTCCCTCCGTGAACCACATTTCGCCTTCCGGCCCCGCCGCGATGCCGATCGGGTTGCTGCCCGCCGGCAGCACCAGTTTGCCGCTGATCGAGTACGGCGATTTGGCCGTGTTCCCCCACTTGATCCGGGGGTGTTCGCCGTTCTCCGTCACCCACACGTCCCCTTCCGGCCCGAGCGCCAGCTCCCGGGGATTGCCGCCCAGCAATTCTTCGTCGAGCTTTTCGAAGGACCCCGAGGTGGTCATGATCCCGAAGCCCGGGCTCAGCGATTCGTTGACCGTGAACCACAGCACCCCGCCGGGGTGCGCTTCGGTGGGCGCCGCCACGATGCCGAGCGGCTGCGCGTAGTTGAGGTTTCCGGCCGTGTACTCCGTGATCGTCGGCCCCGCCTCAGCCGGTCCCGCCACCAGGCCGCAGCACAGCAGCGCGCACGCCGTCGCCATCGCGCAGGCGAACGCCGAAGCCCTGGTGCGCCCTGTGCACCCCATGGTCAAACACTCGCCCACCCGTTCCGATAGCTTGAGGCGTGCAACTGATCTTGAGGATCACATCGCCCTCGTGCCTGTCACACACACCACCCCCGGCATCGGCCAGGCCGCCACCGCCGGTGCCGGGCCGGGGTCAGGCGGGCGGGGAGCCGGGAGCGGGGAGCGGGGAGCCGCCCGCTAGGCTCTGCCAGCACTCGAGCCGCCCGGACCAGCCGGGCCGGCCCAACACAAACGGAGGTTTGCGTGAGCCACACATCCGAGCCGCCCGAGCCGGCCGAGCCGGCCTTTCGACTCTTCCTCGATCCCCCCGAGGTGTCCGTGGCGGAGGTCGCCCTGCGATTGCTCATCTCCGACGAGGCCCACCAGCGCCGCATCAGGGAGCTCGCCCGCGAGGTCCTCGAGAGCCTCGGCGCCGCCCCCGAGCAGGGCCACCCCCTCACCGTCCCCCTCAGCCCCCAGCAGATGAAGATCACCCACACCGCCGTCAAACTCCTGCTCGGCGACCTCCAGCGCGAGCAGGCAGAGGAGCGGGAGATCCTGCGAGCCATCCTCGAGAAGCTCCCCGACGAGCACACCATGCGCGCGATCGAGCTCGACTGAGCCGCCCGCCACGACTCTCCCGCCATGACCCTCGTCCTCATCACCGGAGCCACCCGCGGCATCGGCCAGGCCGCCGCCGTGGAGCTCGCCCGCCAGGGCGCCGAGGTGGCCCTCGTGGGCCGCGACCCCGAGCGAGTGCGCAACGTCGCCGAGGAAGCCCGCGCCGCCGCCCGCGGGGCCGGCGACACGGCCGGCGAGAGGGCCGGCGACACAGCCGGCGAGAGGGTCCACGAGCACGTGGCGGACCTCAGCTCCATGGTGGAGGTCCGCCACCTCGCCGAGGAGGTGCGGGGCCGCTATGAGCACATCGACGTGCTCGCCAACAACGCCGGCGCCCTCTTTCACGCCCGCAAGCTCACCCACGAGGGCTTCGAGCGCACCTTCGCCCTGAACCACCTCTCCCCCTTTCTCCTCACCAACCTCCTCCGCGACCGCCTCGCCGGCGGCCCCCTCTCCGGCGGCCGCGTCTCCGGCGGCCGCGTGGTGACCACCGCCTCCGACGCCCACGAATCCGGCGTGCTGGATCTCGAAGACCTCCAGTCCGAGCGCTCCTACCGGGCCATGCGCGTGTACGGCACCACCAAGCTATGCAACATCCTCTTCACCCGCGAGCTCTCCCGCCGTGCGCCCGAGCTGCACGCCAACT
>DATJMB010000109.1:0-4815 GCA_035508995.1 Solirubrobacteraceae bacterium
CCTCCGGACCGGCCGTGCCGGGCGTCCCCTCCACCGGTTCCGGCACGAGTCCGAGCGCCGCCTCCACACCCGATACCGGTGCCCCGGTGTCGGGCGGCGTCCATGAAGGCCATGCCCACCGCGAAGGCGCCGCCAACGGCAAGGAACGTACGCCCGCCAGCGAAGAAGAACGCCGCCTTCAGGAAGCCGAACATCGCCTGAAGGCCGAAGAACATCAGCTCAAAGCCGAAGAACACCAGCTCCAGGAACAGGAACGCCAGCGCAAGCTCGAAGAAGATCCTCCCAAGAGCGAAGAAGAACGCCGCCTCCGCGCCGAAGAACGCGAAGTCAAGACCGCCGAACGCGAATTGGCGCGCGAAGAACGCGAACAGCGCCGCGGCCACTCCCGCGCCCCGCCCAAGACCAAGGAAGAACGCGAACTGCTGCGCGAAGAACGCGAACAGCGCCGCGGCGGCTCCGGCGCGCCCAAGAACGAAGAAGAACGCCTGCGACGCCGCCGCGAACGCGAAGAACGCAAGGCCGAAGAAGCCGCTGGCGGCGAAGGCTGACGCGAGCTATTCGCGACCCGCCGCCTGCGCCCGCGGAGCCCCGCCGGATCCGTACAGCACACCTATAGTGGCCTCCAGTGGAACTCGGCCTCGCCACATTCGCCGACGTGATGCCCGGCGCCTCCCCCCAACGCGTGGCCGCCCGTCTGCGGGAGCTCGTGCAGGAGATCGAGCTCGCCGATCGCCTCGGCCTCGAGGTCTTCGGCCTCGGCGAGCACCACCGCCCCGACTACGCCGTCTCCGCCACCGTCGTCGCCCTCGCCGCCGCCGCCTCACGCACCGAGCGCATCCGCCTGAGCAGCGCCGTCACCGTGCTCAGCTCCGCCGATCCCGTCCGCGTCTTCCAGGACTTCTCCACCCTGGATCTCCTCTCCGGCGGCCGCGCCGAGATCATGGCCGGCCGCGGCTCCTTCACCGAGTCCTTTCCCCTCTTCGGCTACGACCTCGACGACTACGACGAGCTGTTCGCCGAGAAGCTCGAACTGCTCCTGGCGATCCGCTCCTGCGAGCGCGTCACCTGGAGCGGCCGCCATCGGCCCGCCCTGCACGACATCGGCGTCTACCCCCGGCCCCTCCAAAACCCGCTGCCCGTGTGGATCGCCGTCGGCGGCACCCCCGCCTCCGTGATCCGCGCCGGAATGCTCGGCCTGCCCCTGATGATCGCCATCATCGGCGGACCTCCCGCCCGCTTCAAGCCCCTGGCCGAGCTCTATCGCGAGGCCCTCCGCCGGGGGGAGGCCGAGCGCGGAGCCGACCCGCAAACCGTGCCACACCCCGACGGCGCCGCAGCCGACGGAGGCGCCACCGCCGACGGGGCCGACGCCGGGGCCGCGAGCGCCGCCGCTCCCGCGCTGGGCATCAACTCCCACATGTATCTCGCCGACACCCCCAAGCGGGCCCGCGACGAGTTCTATCCCGCCTACGCCCCGATGATGAACCGCATCGGCCGCGAGCGCGGCTGGCCGCCCCTCACCCGCTCCCAGTTCGACGCCTCCTGTGAGCCCGGCGGGCACCTGCTCGTGGGCACCCCCGAAGAGGTCACCGCCAAGATCCTCGCCGAGCACGACCTCTTCGCCCACCACCGCTTCCTCGGACACATCAGCGTCGGCACCCTGCCCCACGACCAGGCCATGCGCGCCACCGAGCTGTTCGCCACCGAGGTCGCCCCCGCCGTGCGCCGCGCCCTCGCCGCCCCCGCTCCCGCTGTACCCTGACGCGGGAGACCCGATGGCCGATACCGGGAAGATCGCCAAGAACCTCGAGCGCTTCGCCCAGGCGGTGGCCGCTCACGACCGTGAGAACCCTACCCACACCGCCTACGGCATCGGCCTCGCCCACTTCGACATGGACCGCCTCGGCTTCGAGGAGGGCGAGGAGATCCTCCCTGGCATCACCATCCACGCCGACGGCAAGACCTCCGGCAACTTCCGCGTCCTCTGCGACGCCGAACACGACGAGGGCCAGGCAGAGCGCGAGACCGAGACCGTCCACGCCGTAGCCACCCAGTCCGTTCCCGCCGTGGCGCCCGACGTCACCCAGAACCGAGCTCGCTAGAGCGGCGCCGGCACCCCCGCCCGCGCCGCGATCGTCCTCACCAGCCGCTCGATCGTGGGGCACCGGAGGCCGTGCCGGGCCCCCGCTCGCAGCACCGCCCCGGGGATCGCGTCGAGCTCCGGCGTCCGTCCCGCCGCGATGTCCCGCTGCATCGAGCTGCCGAGGCTGTCGTGCGCGAGCTCCAGCTCCCCGATCCCCTGCTCCGCGTTCACGTCCTGCGCCCCCTCCGCCTGGCCCACCCTGCATGCCTCCTCGATCGCCCCCACCAGATCCGCCCGCAGCTCCGGCGTGTTGCGAATCTCCCCCAGCAGCTTGTCGTAGGCGCTCGTCGTACACGCCAGCGCGTTGAGCCGCACGAGCTTCGACCACATCACATCCGCTTCCGAGACCGCTCCGATCGGCAGCTTCACCCGCGCCGGCACCCCCGCCCCTTCCAGCGTCCTGACCAGCTCCTCCATCCCCGCTTTCGCGCTCTCGTACCGGCTGGCCATGTCCACGAACACGAACGGGCTCCTGTGCTCCACCACCCCCGGCTCCGGCCGGTCCGACTCCACCCGGATCGTCCCCGCCAGCACCCTCTCCGGCGCAAACCGCTCCCGCAGCACCCCGATGTGGTCGAGCCCGTTGAGCTGCGGCAGCACCAGCCCCGGCTCCACTTCGATCCGCGCCAGCGCCTTCTCCAGGCCCACCGCCTTGGTCGCCACGATCAGCGCGTCCACCTCCTCACCCAGCCGTGCCTCCGCCCGCACGCGAGCGGTGAAGTCGCCGAACATCGCGCTTTTCACCTCGATTCCCCGCTCCGCGATCCTCGCCGCCGTGGCCTCCTGGGCGATTACGCTCGTGCGCACCCCCGCCCGCTCGAGCACGCCCGCGAGCAGCCCTCCCACCCCGCCGGGCCCGAGCACCGCAACTCTCATGTCCGTGGGTCCAGGAGCACGCCCGGATTCATTATCCCCGACGGGTCCACCGCCGCCTTCGCCGCCCGCAATCCCGCCGCGAACGGCTCCGGCCGCTGGCCGTCATACCACCGCCGGTGATCCCGTCCCACCGCGTGATGGTGGGTGATCGTCGCCCCCGACGCCATCAGGGCATCCGACGCCGCCGCCTTGATCGCGCCCCACTGCTCCGCCTCCTCGCCCCTGCGCGCCGGCGCGATCACCGTGTAGTACGCCGCCGGACCGTCCGCGTACACATGCGTGAAGCGGCAGCTCACCTGCCCCGTCCCTCGCGCCCCCGCCGCCGCCGCCTCGTCCATCGCCTCCCGCACCGCCCCACAAACCCGCTCGTGCATCGCTGGGAACCCCTCCCACGTGATCGCCGTCTCGAACGTCTCGCAGAGCACCCCCATCGCCACCAGCACGTCCCGCATGTAGGGGGCGCCAAGGAAGGCGCCCCGCCACGACGCCACCGCATCCCCACCCTCGCCGCCCGGACGCGAGCCCACACTCAACCCTCCGTGCTCCTCGCAGATCTCCAGCGCCCGCTCCATCGCCCCCTCCACAGGATGGTCCGCCGACTCGAACCCGAGCACCAGCAGCGCCTGCGACCCGTCCCCCGCCAGCGTCGTCCGCGCTTCCCCCGCGTCGATCAGCCGGCAGTTCGCGGGCTCCAGGCCCGACTGTGCCAGCGCCCGCACCGCCTCCACCCCGTCGAGGAACCGCTCGAACCCCACCCCCGCCGAGGCCCGCTGCGAGGGCCGCTCCTGCACCCGCACCCACGCCTCCGTGATGATCCCCAGGATTCCCTCCGACCCCGCCAGCATCCGGTCCGGGCTCACCCCAGCCCCCGACCCCGGCAGCCGCCGCGACTCCCACACCCCCGCCGGCGTCACCGCCCGCACCGACTCCACGAAGTCCTCGATGTGCGTCCTCCCCGTCGCGAAGTGTCCCGCGGCCCGTGTCGCGATCCAGCCCCCCAGCGTCGCCAGCTCATAGGACTGCGGGAAGTGCCGCAGCGTGAGCCCGTGCTCCGCCAGCTGCCCTTCCAACACCGGACCGCTCGCCCCCGCCTGGATCCGTGCCGCCCGCGAGATCCGGTCCACCTCGAGCACCCGCTCGAGCCCCGAGAGGTCGATCGAGATCGCTCCCTCATATGCCCCCTCAAGCGATTCCGGCAGCGCCGGCGTGACCCCGCCCACCACCGACGTCCCTCCGCCGTAGGGGATCGCCGCCACCCGCCTGCCCGTGCACCACTCCAGCAGCCGCTCCACGTCCTCCTCGTCGCGCGGATACGCCACGAAGTCCGGTGGATGCTCGAACCGTCCCCGAAAGCCCGCCACCACGTCGCAATAGGACTTCCCCAACGCGTGTCCCGCGCGCGCGTGCGGGTCGTCCGCGCAGATCTCCCTCAGCTGCGCCGGTATCGCCACCCGCGGCGCCCTCAGGCACACCTGCTCGAGGGGTACAGGATCCTCCACCTCCCCGAGCAGTCTCATCGCCGCCTCCCCATCCCCGCCATCCCCGCCGAGGATCTCCCCGAAGTGCTCCGCCAGGCCCTCCGCCGCCGCCCGCGCCTGCTCCCCCGTGGGCTGCTGGTCCTCGTACCCCCACCCCCAGTGCTTGCGTCGCCTGCCCCTCATCGATCCGCCCACCCCATGTTCACCGCCCGCGAGTGTACGACCACTAGCCTGTACACACACATGGCCACCGCCCCATCTCAGCCGCCCGCCACCGGCCAGCCCCAGATCCTCGCCCGCGGCCCCTGGCCGCTGGAG
>DATJMB010000110.1:0-2440 GCA_035508995.1 Solirubrobacteraceae bacterium
CGGGTGTGAGGTAGCCGGCCATCGCGACGGCCGCCAGAGCGCCCGCTGGGCGAGGAGCAGGACTGCGATGATCGGTGGCTGACATGACGCTCTTCCTGGGAATCGTGGCTGCGATGGCCGCGTCGGCGCTCTACAGCCTAGGGGTCGCGCTGCAGGCAATGGACGCCAAGCGCACGCCGCACACCGAGCACCTGCACCCGGCGCTGGCTTTGAACCTGGTCAGGCGAGCCCGCTGGCTGGCCGGGACGGGACTGTCGATGCTCGGTTGGCCCCTGCAGGTTGTAGCGCTGCTGTTGGCCCCGCTGGTGGTCGTGCAGCCGACGATGGCGATGGGGCTGCTGGTGCTGCTGTTCTTCGGGGAGCGGATGCTCGACGAGCGCGCGGGGCGGCGCGAGCACCTGGCGATGGCGGCGATCGTGGTGGGCGTGGTCGGCACGGCCCTGTGCGCGCCGGCGCGCTCCAGCGCTCACACCAACAACCTGACGGTGACCCTTGTCCTGGTGGGCCTGGGTCTCTTGACGGCGGCGCCCTACATCGTCAACAGGGTGCGCCGGCCGGCCGCGTCGCTGACGATGGTCGCGGCGGGGCTGGGCTTTGCCTGGAGCGGGGTGGCGACGAAGCTGTTCTCCGACGACCTCTCGCAAGGACGACTTTGGTTCGCTCTGGCCTGGGCGCTGTCCACGGCCGCGGCGTCGGCGGTTGCCGCCCTCAGCGAGATGAGCGCGCTGCAGATGCGCCCGGCGATCCAGGTGGCGCCGGTCGTGTTCGTGACTCAGACGATCGTGCCGGTGATGCTGGCGCCACTGCTGCTGGGGGAATCCTTCAGCACGACGCCGCTGGGCGGAGTTCCGTTGACGCTGTCGCTGGCGGTGCTCGTGACGGGAGCGGCGGCGTTGGCGCGCTCGCCGCTCTTGCTGGCTTTGATGGAAGGCGAGGCGGTCAGCGAGCCCAAGGGCTCGACCGAGAGCCCCTCGGTGCGCAGCCAGGCGACGATGTGCTCCAAACCGACGACAGAGGACGCGTCTCCGTCGACCGAGACGACAAGGACGTCGCCGGCGCGCAGCCGATGACGTGGAATCGCGCCGGGGGCGCTGAGGCGCTCGGCGCCGGCCACGGGCAGGGCGCCGGCGGTGCGGGCCAGCACCAGCTGGCCGACGGTCAGGCCATTGGGTGGCTGCAGGAAATAGAAGCGGTGGTGCAGGCCCAAGGCTCGCGCTTGGGAGCGCAGGGTCCCACGCGTGCGCACCCAGCGCAACGGCGAGCCGGAGTGGGGAACTTCGGGGACCATCTCGTCGTGGAGCGAGCGCAGCTCGGCGATCGTGGCGGGCCGATCGACGCCGTCGTCGGTGAAGGAGGCATGGATGCCGGCGCCCGAGAGCTCGCCGGCCAGGATGGTGACCTGGTCCGCGGGGGCACGCACTACGAGCCCGATGTCGGGCTTGGTCGTGTCGACGCGCTCGAGCGGATGCACGCCGAGAAAGAACCCCGCGAAGGCGGTCACCTCGTCGGTGCTCATCAGCCAAGTGCTGATCGCGACCAGCAATACGAACTGGGTGGCGAAGGCGACCAGGCGCAGGCGCCACAGGGGGATCGGGCGCACGCGCCGGGGAGCGTCGAGCACGAGGTCGACGGCGTGCGGGTCGAGCTCGGTGTCCTTGGGCGCCGGCGTTGCGTCGGCGAGCTCGGGGGCGGCCACCGTGTTCTGGCCGGCCACGGCGACCAGACCTTCGCGCGGATGGGAGGCGCGACCGCGCAGGGTGTGGTGTTCGGCGAAGGAGGCCTGCACCTGGGCGCGCAGCTCGTCGGTGTCGTTGGCCAGGCGTAGCAGGCCGAGATCGGCCATGGCGCGCGTGTTCAGGCGCGCGTGGCCGACGGGCAGGCCGTAGGAGACGACAGGGGTGCCGGTCGCCTTGGCCTCGAGGCAGGTGACGCCGCCGGTGGAGTGGACCAAGGTGTCGGCGGCGGCAAGGATCTCGGGCATGCGTTCGGTGAAGCCGTAGACGTGCACGCGCGGCTCGGCGAGGAAGTCCTCGGAGAGGCGCTGGCACAGTTGCTCGTTGCGCCCGGCAAGACACACGATCGAGCTGACGCCGGGGATCGAGGCGATCTCGCGCACGGCGCCCTCGATGTCTCCGACGCCCCAACCGCCGCCGGAGACGACGACCATGTGGCCATCCTCGGGCAGTCCGAGCAGTTGGCGGGCCTCGGACTGGGGGCGCTCGTCGAGGAACTCGGAGGAGATCAGAGGGCGCACCAGGCGGGCGCTGCCCCGGCCGGCGATGCGCTCGACCGGGCCCATCGACTCGCCGTACATGACGAGGTGGGTGTCGATGCCGGGCTGGGCCCAGAAGAACAGGCCGGTCAAATCGGTGATCGTCGCGACCGTCGGGCAGGCGATCGCGCCGGTGCGGCGCAGCCGCGCGAGCACGACCGTGACCGC
>DATJMB010000111.1:0-2723 GCA_035508995.1 Solirubrobacteraceae bacterium
GGGGGGGCACGCCGGGGGCGGCGGGCTGCAGGAGAGCGTCGGAGCCGCCGTGGTAGCAACCGGCGAAGCGGATGATCAGCGCGCGGCCGGTGTGGGCGCGGGCCACGCGCAGGGAGGCCATCACGGCTTCGGTGCCCGAGCCGGTGAAGCGCCAGCGGGGGGCGGCGGGCACGCGGGCGGCGAGGTGCTCGGCGAGCTCGATCTCGGCGAGGGTGGGCAGGCCGAAGGCGGAGCCCTCGGCGAGCGCCTGACGGGCGGCCCCGAGAACGGGGGGGTGGGCGTGGCCGTGGACGAGGGAGGTGTGGTTGGCGTGCAGGTCGAGGAGCTCGTGACCGTCGACGTCGCGGAGGAGATGCGCCTCGCCGCGCAGGGCGTAGGGGGGGAAGGGAGCGGTCTGCAGGGTGGAGCGGGAGGTGGCGCCGGGGATGTGGCGGGCGGCGCGCTGGGCGAAGGCGCGGGAGGTGGGCAGGAAGGGGTCCATGGAGATGGCCTTTGGGGAGGCGGTCGGACGGTAGTTCGCTGGGCGGCGGCACGAAAAAGGGCCCCCGCCTTGCGGCGGGGGCCCCGAGGAGGGCCGCTCAGCACGGCCGCCCTGTTATCGCTGCAGATCCACTATTCGCTGGCTTTCACCGCCGCGGCTTCGGCCGTGGACAGGGTGCCTTCGAGGATCGCGGTGTTGTAGCCGGAGGCGGACGGGAGACCAAGCTCCGAGTCCACGGCCGGGTCGATCAGGAAGGACAGCAGCCCACCACAGCCTTCGGCTGCGGGCGCGGCGAACGTGTTGTTCACGAGGCGGCCGCCTTTGAGGGTGATGAGGGTGCCGGTTTCGTTGAACGACAGTTCGCCGGGAGCACCGGTGATCGGTTTGTTGGGCGTTTTTTCGGGCGGTTCGGTTTTGCCGGTCGTGAAGTTGATCACGATCGGATGGGAGTCCGAGCCGACGTAGCAACTGCCGCCCAGGAAGGTGTTGCTGAGCTTGATCTTCGTGGGCAGGGACAGCGCCGTGCCTTCCTGGGTGAGGAGGGCGAAGACGTTGAGCCCGATGTTGCTCGCCGATCCGGCCAGTTCGGTGGTCTCGGTGACCCCCGTGATGCCTTCGTTGACGAAGTTGTTGAGGATTTCCTGCAGCCATTTGGGCAGGTATTCGGGGGCGATGATGTTGAGCAGGCCACCGGGTACCGCCAACGGCGTTTTGGAGACGGTGTTGCCGTCTTCAGCGGCCTTGAAGAAGGTTTCGCCTTTCGGCCCTTCCACGAAGCCGCCCTGTAGGACGATCGTTTTGTTGATCGGCACGGTGCGTTTGCCAACGGTGAATTCGCCGCTGGTGGTTTCCGCATAGACGCAACCCGAGAGTTCGGAGATGGCCAGCGGACAGTCGGCGAATTTCGCGAATTCGCCGGTCGGGTGATGGGTGACGGCGAGCGCCGGGGACGCTATCCCCAGGGTCGCCAGAGGCGCGATGACGCCCACCGCCAGCGCAACGGTGCGGCGGCGCAGACGCGCGATACGACGCAGGTACATGTTCATATTTCTCCCTACCTTCCTCGTCTCTGCCAGAACAGATTGAACGCGGCCGCGAGCCTACGCTCCGCGGGATGGCGCCGCAAGCGATGTTTCCGACCATTGGAGTTCTGCCGATATGGGGCGCGAAGGGAGAACGGGTCGAGCGCTGGTGATGACCGGCGGCGACCGGCGACCGGGCGGCGGTCGAGCGGCGGGCGCAGATGGCGGCGGGCGTCTCCGACTAGGAGTCCGGGGAGCCCGCGGCGCCCGGCGCGAGAGCAGGCGGGCGACGGCCAAGGCGGTGGTGCGGGCGCAGACCCATGAGGCCGCGGGGAGCCAGCAGGATGACGGCCATCAGGACTAGGCCTTCCACGAGCAGGGTGTCTGTGGTGAGCTTGGCGACGTAGAAGTCGATCAGGCCGAGGAGCAGGGCGCCGAGGAGGGGGCCGGAGAAGCGGCCGGGGCCGCCGAGGAGGGTGGCGATGAGGGCGGCGGCGGAGATGCGCCAGTCGAACACGTCGGGGTAGACGATCTGGGCGGAGAGCACCGACAGGCCTCCTCCGAATGCGGCGATGGCGCCGGCGAGGACGAAGGCGGCGAGGCGGCGGCGCTCGACGGCGAGACCGAGGGTGCGGGCACGCAGGGGATCTTCGCGGATGGCGCGCAGGAGCAGGCCGGCGGGAGAGCGCAGGAAGGCGTAGAGGCCGGCGAGCACCGCCACGGCGACTGCGAGGATGGCGTAGTAGGAGAGGTCCACGTGGAGGACGGGGTTGAGGCTGTCGGGCAGGTCGGCGATCACGCCCGAGTCGCCGGAGGTGAGGCGGGGGGAGTGTTCGGCGACGAACTCCAACAGGGCGGCGAGGGCGAAGGTGAGCATGATGAAGGCGATGGACTCCAGGCGCACCAGCAGCAGGCCGGTGATGGCGGCCACGGCGAGGGCCACCAGCGCGCCGGCCAAAAGGGCGGGAAAGAAGGAGAGGCCGGCTTCGTTTACGAGCAGCACGGTGGCGTAGGCGCCGAGGCCGTAGAAGACGGCCTGGCCGAAGGAGAACATGGCGGTGTAGCCGTAGAGGAGGTTGAATGAGGCGGCTACGAGGGCGGACACGACGATGGATGCGCCCAGCAGGACGTACTCGCTGGAGGCGAAGGTGGGCAGGACGAGCGCCAGGAGCAGCAGCGTGAGAGCCATGCCGCCGTCGACGCGGCGGCTCAGCCGAAGG
>DATJMB010000112.1:0-6938 GCA_035508995.1 Solirubrobacteraceae bacterium
CCGGCGGCGCCGCCGTCGGCCCGGCCCGCGGCCCCGCCGCTCCCTGGCGCATCGCCGTACACGCGGATCGCCGCGGCGCGGCCCGGGTGCAGGAACGGCTGCGCCCGCGGCGCGAGCGCCAGCTGCACCCGCAATGCCTCGGCGAGGCCTTCGAGCACTCCCTTGACGGCGTAGAAGTCGACTCTCCGCGCCTCCTCTGTGGCGCGCCAGTCGGCGTCTCCCGCGTGGCCGCACAGGACAGCCGCGAGCGCCCGCCGCTCGCGCACGCCCGTCTGCCGCTGAGGGTCCTCGACGGGTGCGTCCCCGAGCGCGAACACGGTGCCGATCTCGAACAGGGACAGGTCGCTCATGCCGTGGGCCACGTTCCGCGAGGCCGCTTCCAGCAGCGAGCCGAGCAGCGTGGTGCGCAGCCGCGACTGCTCCTCCGAGAGGGGATTCTCGAGCTCCACCGCCGCCCGCCGCGGGTCATCCGCCGGCAGCCGCAGCCGCTCCGCGAGAGCCGGCGAGGAGAAGGTCCAGCCCACCGTCTCGTACAGCCCTCTGCCCGCGAGAGCGTCCGCGGCCCGCCGCCGCAGCCGCTGCTCGGGTGAGAGCACACCGTAGGCGCCCCGCCGCTTGGGCAGCGTCGTGGGCAGCCGCTCGAGGCCGTCGATCCGCGAGACCTCCTCGATCAGGTCCGCCTCCCTGCTCACGTCCTGGCGGCGCGCCGGCGGCGGCGTCGCCCGCAGCCCCTCGCCGGTCTCCGCCACCTCGAAGTCGAGCGCCCGCAGGATCTCCGCCTGGCGCTCGGGCGCGATCGTCACCCCGAGGATCTCCCGCACCCGCCGGCGGCGCAGCGCGATCGCCGGCGCCGGCGGCGGCTCGCCGCCCACGTCGATCGTCCCCGGCGAGACCTGCGCGCCGCACAGCTGCGCCAGCAGCCGCGTGCCCACCGCCTGCGCCCACATGCACTGCTCCGGCGCCAGCCCCTTCTCGAACCGCCCCGACGCCTCGCTGCGCAGCCCCAGCGCCCACGAGGTCCGGTGGATGCTCGGCCCGTTCCAGCTCGCCACCTCCAGCAGCACCCGCCGCGTGCTCGCTGCCACCTCCGAGCGCTCTCCGCCCATCACCCCCGCGATCGACGTCGGCCCCTCGCCGTCCTCGATCACCACCATCTCCCCGTCCAGCGTCCGCTGCTGCCCGTCCAGCGTCTCCACCCGCTCGCCCGCATGCGCCCGCCGCACCGTCAGTCGCCCGCCGGCCACCCGGTCGAGGTCGAAGGCGTGCAGCGGCTGGCCCGTGAGCAGCATCGCGTAGTTGGTGATGTCCACCACGTTGTCGATCGGCCGCTGCCCCGCCGCCGAGAGCCGCGCCTTCAGCCACAGCGGCGAAGGGCCCACCCGCACCTTCTCGAACACCCGCGCCGTGAACCGGGGACAGAGGTCCGGGCACTCCACCCGCACCTCCGCGCCCGCCACCGGGCCGGTGGTGCCGGGGTCCGACAGCCACGGCGCCGGCGCCAGCGGCGCGCCCGTCGCGGCGTGCAGCTCCCGTGCCACCCCATACACCCCCAGGCAGTCCGGCCGGTTGGAGGTGATCTCGAGCTCGATCACGTCCGTGGCGAACGCCACCGCCTGCGCCAGCGCCGTCCCCGGCGCGAGCTCACCGTCGAGCGTTCCGTCCCCGAGCGCCCCCTCGTCGCCCGGCGCGCCCCCGTCGAGCACCAGGATCCCCTCACTGCCGACCCCGATCGCGAGCTCCCGCTCGGAGCAGATCATCCCCTCCGACACCACCCCCCGGAGCTTCGCCCGCCTGATCTCCGTGCCGTCCACCATCCTCGCCCCCGGCAGCGCCACCGCCACCGTCTGGCCCGCGGCCACGTTCGGCGCTCCGCACACGATCGTCGCCGGCCCCTCCCCCGCGGCCGCCCCCACGTCCACCGTGCACACCCGCAGCCGGTCCGCGTCCGGATGCTGCTCGCACGTGAGCACCCGGCCCACCACGAATCCCTCCGTCGCCGGAACCCCGTGCCGGTGGATCGCCTCCACCTTCGTCCCCGTCATCGTCAGCCGCTCCTCGATCCCCGCCACGTCCAGGCCCGGATCGCAGTATTCGAGCAGCCACTCCACAGGCACTCTCATACGCTCACGCCCATCACCCGAACTGCTCCAGGAATCTGAGGTCGTTCTCGTAGTAGAGCCGCAGGTCCGGGATCCCGTGCTTGAGCATCGCGATCCGCTCCACGCCCATGCCCCAGGCGAACCCCTGTACCCGCTCCGGGTCATACCCAGGTGCGTTGCTCTCGCTGGTGGCCACGTGACCGTACACGTTGGGGTCCACCTCTCCCGCCCCCAGGATCTCCAGCCAGCCCTCCCCCTTGCACAGGTAGCACCGCGAGCCGTCAGTGAGCCAACCCCTGCCCTCGCAGTGAAAGCACGACACGTCGACCTCCACGCTCGGCTCCGTGAAGGGGAAGAAATGCGGCCGCAGCCTGATCTCCCGCTCCTCACCGAACACCGACCGCGCGAACGCCAGCAGCGTGCCCTTCAGGTCCGCCAGCGTGATGTCCTCGTCCACCGCCAGCCCCTCCACCTGGTGGAACTGCGGCGTGTGCGTCGCATCCGAGTCCGGCCGGTACACCCTCCCCGGGATCACCACGTACAGCGGCGGCGGATGCTCCTCCATCGCCCTGATCTGCATCGGCGAGGTGTGCGTCCGCAGGACGAGATCCTCCGGCTCCCCGAGCCGCGCCCCCGTCCCGCCCGCCGGCGCCGCTCCCGACCCCGCCCGCCGCTCGCCGCCCGAGGCCACGTAGAAGGTGTCCGTCCGCGCCCTCGCCGGATGCGTCGGCGTGTGGTTGAGCGCGTCGAAGTTGTAGTGCACCGTCTCCACCTCAGGCCCCTCCAGCACCGTGAACCCGAGCCCCAGGAAGATGTCTTCGAGCTCTCTCGTCGTCTGCGTGAGCACGTGCAGCCGCCCCACCCGCTGCTGAGGGCTGCCCGGCAGCGTCACGTCGAGCGACTCCTCCCCCAGCCGCTCCCGCAGCTCCTGCGCCGCGAGCTCCTTCCCCCGCGCCTCCAGCAGCGCCTCCAGCGCCTGCCGCGCCTCGTTCGCCGCCCGCCCCACCTGCCCCCGCTGCGAGGCCTCCAGCTGCGCCACCCCTCGCAGCAGCTGCGGCAGCTCCGCCTTGCGCCCGAGGAACCTCACCCGCGCCTCCTCCAGCGCGTCGCTGTCCCGCGCCTGGGCGATCGCCGCCTGGCCCTGCGCCCGCAGCTCTTCGATCCGCTCCATCATCACGCCCGGACCCTAGTTGTTTGCATGACCTCATAAAGGCCCACCGTCGCCGCCATCGCCGCGTTCAGCGACTCCCCCGCGATGGGGATGTGCGCCACCACCTCGCACTCCTCCACCACATCCTCCGGCAGCCCCTCCCGCTCCGCTCCCACCAGCAGCGACACCTCTCCCGTCCGCCCCAGCCTCTCCCACACGGTCGCCAGCGCCTGGCCCGCGTGCGCCACCAGCGCCACCCGCGGCCGCGGCAGCTCATCCACTGTCCTCACCCTCGCCAGCCCCATCCCGAAGATCGCCCCCATGCTCGCCCGCACCGCCTTGGGCGAATGCGGGTCCGCGCACCCCGGCCCCAGCGCCACGCACGCCGCCCCGAACGCCGCCGCTCCCCGCACCACCGTCCCCACGTTCCCGGGGTCTGCCACCCCGTGCAGGTACACGCACACCGGCCCCACCGCCCCCTCCAGCCACCGCTGCTCGTACACCCCGATCGCCCGCGTGCCAGAGCCCAGCGTGGAGACAGATCCGAGCGCTCCCTCCTCGACATCCTCGAAGCGCGCGCCCCCAATATCGGTTCCCGCCAGCCGGTAGCCCTCCAGCGCCTCCCGTCCCGCCGCCCGCGCCGCCCCAATCAGGTCCTCCCCCTCGGCGAAGAACCGCCCGCTGAGCTCCCGCCCCCGCGTCGTGCCCAGCCGCCGCAGCGCCTTCAGCCTGGGGTTCCGCGCTGAGGCGATCTTCGTCATCTGCCTGTTCTTCTCCGCTGCCATCTCGTCGTTCCTGTGCTCACTGCCTTCTGCTCGCTTTCCTCACACCCTTCCCCGCGCCCCTTCCCCGCGCTCACGAAAAAGGCGCCGCCCCCACCTGGGGGATCGACGCCCGGAGCCCTTCGCGATGTCGCTGCTCTGATCAGGCAGCCGACGGCGACGCCTCCCGGGCGGTCTGCGCCAAACGTCGAAACGTGTCGCTGTCGTGCACCGCGATGTCCGCCAGCATCTTCCGGTCGAGCTCCACTCCAGCCAGCGTCAGCCCGTGCATCAGCTGCGAGTAGCTCATCCCGTTCTCCCGCGCCGCCGCGTTGATCCGCGTGATCCACAGCCGCCGGAAGTCCCGCTTGCGGTTGCGCCGGTCCCGGTACGCGTAGGAGTCCGCCTTCATCAGGGCCTCCTTCGCGCGCTTGTAGTTCGAGTGCGCCTCGCCCCGGAAGCCCTTCGTGAGCTCCAGCGTCGCCCGCCGCTTCTTGCGCGCGTGCACCGACCGCTTGACCCGCGTCACGAGCCCCCTCCCGATCCCTTGCCCGCGCCCAGCAGCCGCTTCACCCGCGGCGTGTCGTGGTCGGAGAGCATCACCGGCCGCCCCAGCGCGCGCTTGTGCTTGGGCGACTTCTTCTCGAGAATGTGGCTCGTGAAGGCGTGCCTGCCGCGCACCTTCCCCTTCGCCGTCAGCTTGAACCGCTTCTTGGCGCCCGAATGTGTCTTCATCTTCGGCATCTGAAGTCCGAGAGTATGACACGCCCGCCGACCGCTCCCAAGCTCAGCCGCTCGCCGCCTCTTCGCTCGGCGTTTCGGACGCCCCCGCGGTCTCTGTCGGCGGGGCCGTAGGGGTCTCCGTCACCGGCGCCGCCGCCGTGTCTGTCGCCGGGGTCGTGGCGGTTTCCGTCGCCGAGGCCTCCGCGCTCGCCGCGTCCGCCTCACCGCCGCTCTCGTCCTCCCCCACCGCTCCGTCCGCTCGTCCCGCCAGCACCGCTTTGGAGGGCGCCAGCAGCATCGTCATGTTCCGTCCCTCCTGCAGCGGACGCTGCTCCACCACCCCCAGCTCCGCCAGCTCCTCCGCCAGCCGGTCGAGGATCGCCGTGCCCCGCTCCGGGTGCGTCACCTCGCGGCCCCGGAACATGATCGTCACCTTCACCTTGTCCTTGTGCCGCAGGAACCGCTCCACGTGGTGCTTCTTGGTGTCGTAGTCGTGCTCCGCGATCTTCGGCCGGAACTTGATCTCCCGCACCGTGATCTGCTGCTGGTGCTTGCGCGCCTGCTTGAGCTTCTGCGCCTGCTCGTACTTGTACTTCGAGTAGTCCAGCACCCGGCACACAGGCGGCCGCGCGTCCGCCGCCACCTCCACCAGATCCAGGTCCCGCTCCTGCGCGAACCGCAGCGCGTCCGGCGTCTTCATGACGCCCACCTGGTTGCCCTCGTCGTCGATCACCCGCACCTCCGGCACCCGGATGCGCTCGTTGATCCTCGTCTGGTCCCGCTCGGGCGGGCGCCGGTCGAACCTGCGCGGTACCGGCACTAGATGCTCTCGCCGTGCGTCAAACGGGCGTTACGGCCGGCGACGAAGGGGTTCATGGGGTTCCAAGGCGGCCGAGTATAGCGGCGCCCACCCCGATCTCCCCCGCCAGCCGCTCCGCCAACGCTCCCAGCTCCATCCCCCCCTCGTCCCCGTCCTTCCGCGACCGCACCGACGCGCTCCCCTCGCTCGCCTCCCGCTCCCCCACCACCAGCATGTATGGGATCTTGCGCAGCTCCCCGTCTCTGATCTTCCGCCCCACCGACTCACCCCGCTCGTCCAGCTCCACTCGCACCCCCGCCGCCCGCAGCTCCGCCACCACCCGCTGTCCGTACTCGTTGAAGCGGTCTGACACCGGCACCACGATCGCCTGCACCGGCGCGAGCCACAGCGGCAGCTCCCCGCCGTAGTGCTCCAACATGATCCCGATGAACCGCTCGTAGGAGCCGAAGCACGCCCGGTGGATCATCACCGGCGTGTGCTCGGAGTTGTCCGCCCCCGTGTATGACAGCCCGAACCGCGCCGGCATCGAGTAGTCCAGTTGCACCGTCCCCAGCTGCCAAGATCGCCCCAGCGAGTCCGTCATGTGCATGTCCACCTTCGGCCCGTAAAAGGCCCCGTCCCCCGGATTTAGCTCGTACGCCAGCCCCTTCGCATCGAGCGCCTGCGTGAGCGCCCCCTCAGCCCGGTCCCACATCTCGTCGTCTCCGATTCGCTGCTCCGGCCGCGTGGAGAGCTCCAGCCGCACCTCCAGGTCGAAGCGCTCGTAGGTCGCGAACGCCAGCTCCAGGCACCCCGCCACCTCCTCCTGCACCTGCTCCTCGCCGCAGAAGATGTGCCCGTCGTCCTGCGCGAAGTGCCGCACCCGCAGCAGCCCGTGGAGCACCCCCGAGGCCTCTTTTCGGTGCAGCAGCCCCGGCTCGAAGTACCTCACCGGCAGCTCCCGGTAGGAGTGCCGCCGCAGCGAGAACAGGTGCGCGTGCCCGGGACAGTTCATCGGCTTGAGCCCCATCTCCCGGCCCTCCGCCTCGATCGTGAACATGTTCTCCCGGTACTTCCCCCAGTGCCCTGACGTCTTCCACAGCTCCGCGTCGTAGATCAGCGGCGTCTTCACCTCCTCGTACCCCCGCGACAGCGCCATCTCCCGCGAGAGCCCCACCAGCCGGTTGTAGAGGCTCGTCCCCGCCGGCGTCCAGAAGGCACTCCCCGGCGACACATCCGAGAAGTGAAACAGCCCCAGCTCCCGTCCCAGCTTGCGGTGGTCGCGCGCCCTGGCCCGCTCGATCCGCTCCAGGTGCTCCTCCAGTTCCGATCGCTTCGGGAACGCCGTCCCGTAGATCCGCGTCAGCATCGTCCGCGTCGAATCCCCCCGCCAGTACGCCCCCGCC
>DATJMB010000113.1:0-11297 GCA_035508995.1 Solirubrobacteraceae bacterium
AGGGGCAGGTGGCGAAAGACGTAGCGCAGGTCATCGCCCCACTGAGAGAGAAGCTCGCGGATGGCGGGCTCGGCACGGCCGCAGTAGGGACACTCGAAGTCCCCATACTCCACCAGCGTCACGGGCGCGTCGGGAGCCCCGCGGATGTGGTCGCGGGCGGGATCGACGTCCTCGGCGAGATCCACCAGGTGGGCCGCCGTGCGCCCGAGCTGGCGGGCGCGCAGCTGCGCGGGCAGCAGGGCGATCAGGCGAAAGACGATCCAGGCGAGCAGCGGCGCGAGGATGGCGGCGGCGAGGATGCCCAGCTTGGCCTCCTGCAGGAGCCGCCCTGAGAAGGCGCGCCCGGCGATCAGCAAGGAGACGGTGAAGGCGGTGCCCGCCACCGCGCCGGCGCCGGCGAGGCCCGGCCAGGTGACAACGAGGCGCCCTTGGCCGCCGAAGCGCCGGCGGGTGGCGAGCCAGGATGAGGCGAGGATGCCCAGCGGCTTGCCCAGCACGTAGGCGAGCACGATGCCGATCGTCACCGGCGAGCTCACCGCGTCGGCCAGCAGGCCGTGTCCCACGTGAATGCCGGCGTTGGCGAGCGCGAACACGGGCACCACGAGGAAGCTCGTCCATGGATGGAGCCGGTACTGGAGGCGTTCGTTGGCGGAGATCGCCGCCGTGAGGCCTCGCTGGGCCTGATAGGCGAGCTCTGGAGTTGGCTGCTCGCGAAAGGAGCGGGTGAGCTCGGTGGCCCGCTCGAGATCGCCGCGGGCCGGCGGGTAGGCGCTCGTGACCAGGCCGATGGCAAGACCGGCCACCACCGGGTCGATGCCCGACTCGAACATCGCCAGCCACACGCCGGTCCCCACCAGCACCGCCGCCGGTTCCCGCCAGCTGCCGGCATAGCGGAGCAGCACGAGGATCGCGAACAGAGCGAGAGCCACCGCGAGAGCCACCCAGGAGATGTGCTCGCTGTAGGCCACGGCGATCACGACCAACGCGCAGAGGTCGTCCACCACCGCGAGGGTGAGCAGAAACACCCGCAACCTCGCGGCGCCATAGGGGGCCACCAGCGCGAGGGCTCCCAGGGCGAGAGCGGTGTCGGTGGACATGGCTGTGCCCCAGCCGCCGGCGCCGGCGCCGCCGGCGTTGATGGCCAGGTAGATGCCCACGCACGCCCCCATCCCTCCAAGCGCCGCCACCACGGGAACCGCCAGGCGATTGCGCTCGCGCAGCTCTCCCACGTCGAGCTCGCGCTTGGCCTCGAGGCCCACCACCAGGAAGAAGAGGGTCATGAGGCCTTCGTTGACCCACTGCCGGAGGGTGCCGCCGAGGGCATGGCTGCCGAGGCTGATCTGGAGCTTGGTGGTCCACACGGAGGCGTAGGTGTCAGACCAGGGCGAGTTCGCCCACACCAGCGCCAGCGCGGCAGCCGCCACGAGGGCCGCCGCGCCGCCGGTCTCGGCACGCAGGAAGGCGCGCACAGGGGCCCCCAGGTTGCGCGCCCACGCGGTGCGGCCCGCGGGAGGGGCGCTGGAGGAGTCGGCTACGGCCGCTGACATGGCCGTGAGTATCGCGGGCGCCAGCGCGGGAGGAGTGGCGACGGCGACCGTCGGGCCCACGCCGACGGGCGAGGCCAATTAAGACTCGCTGCGAACGCCCCTACGCGCCGCCGGAGATCGGCAGCTGGGCGCGCACCATCCAGAGCTGCTCCTCCAACGTCCGGACCACCTCAACGAGCACATCTTCGGAGGCGGAGTCCAGCTCAGAGAGGCGCTCCATACCGGCACGGGCACGCTCGCTGGCACCGGAGAGTCGGCTCACGAGCTCCTCCACGACCGAGCGATCGGCGATGGGGCCCCGCTCCAGACGCCCGCCGGCGGCCCCGACGACGGCTTCAGCCTGGCCGTCCGGCCAGTAGGCGAGGGCCACGGCCCGCTCGGCGACGGTGTCGGCGAGGTCGCGCCAGGCGTCGATCATCTCGTCGAGATGGAGGTGCAGCGGGCGAAAGAGCGGCCCCACGACACTCCAGTGAAGCTGCTTGCCCACGAGCGAGAGATCCACGAGATCCACGAGCGTGGCCTGTAGCGCCTCCCCGGCTTGCTCACGCTCGGCGGCGCCGAGCGCCGGAAGGCTTCCTGTGGAGGCGGTTGTGCTCGCCATGGTCTGCTCCCTTCGGGTCGTTTGGGCGTACCCGAGGTTACACGGCTCTCGCCGAGCGGCCCTCGGCGCGCGAGCAAGAGATACCCTCGGGAGAGATCCGCATGCGTCTGGCGATCCTCTTGACAACCCTGACACTGAGTTGGGTGCCCGCCGCGGCGCTCGCCTCATCCGGGGACGCCGGCGCCACGCACGCCTATCTCGAGGCCGACTACGCGCTGGCGCAGGCGAGCAAGACCAACGTGGCGCCGGCGCAGGCGAAGGTGGTCGCCTTCGCCCACAGGCTGAGAGGCGAATGCGGCCGGGAGGGCAGCGGAGCGCCCCAAACCGAAGCGGAGCAGCCGCTCACCTACGAGGCGGCGGGGGCTCTGTGGTCGATTACCTACGGCGCCAACGCGCGGCCGATCGGCGCCTTTGCGCGAGCGGTGCAGGGGCTGCACTGGAGCCAGCGCAAGCTTACGCACACCGCCCAGGCATATGCGAAGACCCTGCAAGGACTCGCGACGCTCTCGCTGCCGCACCTGTGCGCTGACGTGGCCGCGTGGAAGGCGAGCGGCTTCGGTCCCGCCCCCGCCGCGACTGTCAGCTTCGACAGGCATGTGGAAGCCCTCGAAGCTCACGCCATCCCCCTGAAGCTCCTGGCGCCCTACGAGGACGCCGCCGACCGGGCCCTCGCGCAGCGGACGGCGGGCCTGGAAACGAAGCTGCTGAACACCGAAACGGTGGAAGGCTATAACGACTGGGACCTGGTGCTGGAAACGCTCGGCCTGCCTCAGTGAGGCCTGCTATGGAGTCTCAGTAAGGCCTGCGATGGAGTGCCGGCCGATGGCCGGCGTCGTCTGTCGAGCGAGAAGATCGGCTCGGGCCGCGAGGCGGCTGGAACGCCCTCACGCCTCGCACCCGAGCCACAAGCCGAGCGGCCAAGCCTCAGCTAGGCCGCGTCTTCCTCTTCGAGCTTCGCTTCTTCGGCTTCGCGCTTTTCGTGGGCTTTTTCGATCGCCCGTTCAAGGAATTCCTTGTCCTTTTCTTTCTGCACTTCTTTGCGTTCCTTCGCCTTTTCCTTCACACGTTCCTTGTGTTCAATCGCTTTTTCTTTCTGATCTTCCCTTACTTCAGCGGCCTTTTCCTTCGCCGCTTCTTCTTTTTCGAGCACTTCAGCTTCGGCTTCTTCGAGACGGTTCTGGGCGAGGGCTTCTTCCAGAATGACCTCCCATTCAGCCCGCTCCGCTTCCTTCTTTTCGGAAGCCCTTTCTTTCTGAGCTTCTCGCTTTTCCTCCGCCTTTTCTTTCTGGACTTCTCTTTTTTCCGCGGCCTTTTCTTTCTGAACTTCCTTCTTTTCCTTGACCTTTTCTTTGGCCTCTTCGATCCGTTCCTTTTCGATTTCCTTGAGTTCTTCCTGCTGCTGTTCGGTGATCGCGGACCCCACCGCACCGGAAGCCGTCTGAGCCGCCGTCGCGACCACTACGCTCCCCGCGAGGCTCGCGATCAGCAGAAGAACCAGCACCTTGATCCGTGTCATCCATCCATCCTCTCTGGTTGACATATCTTCGGCCGAGGCCGGTGAGTGTGCCCGCCCCGAGCTGTCCTCACCAGCCCCCGACCCGAGCGCTGGTATAAGCGGATACCCCTCGCCCCGTATCGTACCGTAGGCGTCTGGCGCCGGGCGCCGATCATGGGGAGCTACAGGCTGGGAACCGGGGACCGATCAGCGGGTCGCGGGGGAGCCGGCGGCCTCCCAGGAAGGCACCGGCCGCTTCGTCCCCGCAGGCCACGAGGGCGCTGATGCGGGAGGCGCCCGGCTACGCAGATGCAGCGCCGCCCAGCCAGGCGAGCACCTCGGCGGCGTTGCGATCGGGGGGAAACACAGGATAGAAGACCTTCTCGATGCGCCCCTCGCGGGCGATGAACGTCAGGCGCCGGTAGAGGCGCATTCCGGCGACCTCGAACGTCGGCAGGCCCATCAGCGCCGCGAGCCTAAGGTCTCCGTCGGAGAGCAGCGGATAGGGGATGTGCTCCCGCTCGACGAACTCCAGCTGATCCGCCGGCGACTGCGCGCTGATGCCCACCACCGACGCGCCGAGCGCAGCGAGGTCGCGGACGTGATCGCGAAAGGCACAGCTCTGGGGCGTGCAGCCGCGGGCGCCGGGAATCTCGTCCCATCCATCGGGCAGCGGCTCGCCGGGGCGTCCCGTGCGGGGGTATACGTAGGCCACGAGCAACTCTCGCGCGGCCCGCGCGAGATCGAGTCTTCCGCCGAGCGTCGAGGTCAGCGAGACGGCGGGCACGGCGCCGCCGCGAAGGTGGTCCGCCGCGCCGTCGTCGATAGGTACGGGAAGGTCGGGGGGAAGACTCTCGTAATTCTCGCTCACAGGCCGTCTCACGGTGGTCGCGTGGCCAAGATACTGTCCAGGAGGACACCACCGCCATGCCCCGCGCCACCTTCTACTTCGACCTCGGCTCCCCCTACGCGTACCTCGCCGCCGAACGCCTCGAGGATGTGCTGCCCGAGCCGGTGAGCTGGCAGCCTGTGTCGCTGGGAGCGCTGTTCAAGCTCAACGGCCGCAGCTCCTGGGCTCTCGGCGAGCCCGAGCGCCGCCAGGCGGGCATGGCGGAGGTCGAGCGGCGGGCCGCCATGTACGGGCTGCCGGCCGTGCGCTGGCCGGACCCCTGGCCCGGCAACTACCTGATGGCGATGCGCGCCGCCACCTACGCTCACCGCGCGGGCCGTGGACGGGAGTTCGTGCGCAGCGCCTTCCACCGAGCCTTTCAGGAGGGCAACGACCTCAGCCTGCCGGCGAACGTCCTGCAATCGGCCGCCAACGCCGGCCTCGACCCGGCGCGGACGGAGGCCGCCACCGAGGATCCCGCGATCAAGCTCGCGCTGCGCGAGGCCACAGACGCGGCCCACGCCCGTGGCGTCTACGGCGTGCCGACCCTCGCCACGGAGGCGGATCTGTTCTGGGGCGACGATCGCCTGGAGGAAGCAGCCGCGAGCCTCGGGTGAAGGACGTGCCAGAAAGCGACGAGCGCATCGCCGCTCTGCCTCCATAGCGATCTCAGCTGGAGCCGTACAGCACGCCGCCCCATTCCTTGGGAGCAACGTCGGCGAGGGTCTGGGAGAACGTCCACTGGTGGCCCCAGGGATCTTCGGCGTTGTACTGGCGCTCGCCGTAGGGCTGGTCGGTGGGCTCATCGAGGATGCGTGCGCGGTGGGCCCGGGCATGCTCATAGTGGGCGCGAGCATCCTGCACCCGGACCATCACCGAGTGGGTGATCTCGCCGGCGCGGGGCGGTGAGCGATCACCACGCACGTCACCCACGATCAGGGCTCCCTCGCCGAAGGTCAGCTGGGCGCGGTGGTTCTCGCCGATGAACAACCGCTCGACGAAGCCGAAGGCGCCGCACAGCCAGTCGACCGCCTCGCGCACGTCCGGGTAGATGAGGACGGGCATCACGGTGGCATCCGGGATCGAGCGGTTGGGCTTGAGCATCGGACGATTATCGCCGCTCATCGACGACCGCCAGCAGGACCCGGTTGCCAGAGGGGTCCCGGACGAGCAGGCCCTCGTCCACGGGCTCCGGCGTATGCCCACCGCCGGCCGCACGGGCTGCGAGCGCATCGCGGCTGGCGACACTGGGCACAACGATCGTAAAGGCCTGCAGCGACGCCGTCCCGGGAGGAGGCTGGCCAGCGCCAGCGCTCTGCCAGGTGTTGGCGCCGAGGTGATGGTGATAGCCGCCGGCGCTGAGGAAGGCCGCCTGGTCGCCGAGACGCGCCATCAAGCCGAAGCCGAGCAGATCCCGGTAGAAGGCGATCGTGCGGGAGATGTCCGCCACGCGCAGGTGCACGTGGCCCATCACGGCGTCCGGCGCGAGACGCTCGAACGGCTCGCGCGGAGGATCGTCGAGCTCGCCGAGCAGTCCGTCGACGTCCAGCGGGAGGGTGGTCATCCGTTGCGAGACCTGCCCTTCCCAGGTCTCGCGTGGTCGGTCCCAGTAGATCTCGATCCCGTGCTCGTCGGGGTCGTCGAGGTAGATGGCCTCGCTCACAAAGTGGTCGGCGAAGCCGGTGAGCGGCACGCGCTCGCGGACCGCGTGCGCCAGCCAGCGCGCGAGATCGGCGCGAGCGGGCAGCAGCAGCGCGAAGTGGTAGAGCCCGCAATGCCTCCGCGCCGGTCTCGCCCCCGGCTGCTCGACCAGCACCAGCAGATCCTCCCCCCTGTCCGTACCGAGGTGGGCGCGCCCGTCGAGCCGCTCGCGCAGGACGAGACCGATGGCGCGCTCGTAGAAGCGGACCGACCGGTCGAGATCGGCGACCGTGAGATGCACCGCTCCAGATCTCGTGGCCGCGGGGATCTCGGCGAGGACCGGGCCCCCGTCCATCCGGCCGGCGGCCTCGAGCTCCTCTGGATCGCGTGGCGCGGAGCTCATGCCACGACGAGGGGTGCGGTGGACATGCAGAGCACGGGAGCGCAGCCTAGCGTCGCTAGTGTGGAGCGATGCGGCTGGACCGGCGTTGGTGGGCTCTGATCGCCATCTGCTGCGGCACCTTCATGCTGCTGGTGGATCTGACGATCGTGCAGGTGGCGCTGCCGCGAATCCAGCGAGACCTGGGGGCGAGCTTCACGAGCCTGCAGTGGGTGATCGACGCCTATGCGCTGACGCTGTCGGCGCTGATCCTCACGAGCGGCACGCTGGCCGACAGGATCGGGCGCAAGCGGGTGTTCCTCGGCGGTGTGGCGATCTTCTCGCTCGCCTCGCTGGCATGCGGGCTCTCGGACAGCGCCACCGCTTTGATCGCCGCGCGGGCGGTGCAGGGGATCGGCGGGGCCGCGATGTTCGCCACCTCGCTGGCGCTGATCGCGCAGGAGTTCCAGGGCCCGGAGCGGGGCAGCGCGATCGCCGCCTGGGGCGCCACGGTGGGGGGAGCGGTGGCGGTGGGACCGCTGGTGGGGGGCATCCTCACGGACGCGCTTGGCTGGCAGTGGATCTTCTTCGTGAACCTGCCCATCGGCGCCGCCACGCTGGCGATCGCGGGGCCGCGAATGCACAACGTGCGCGACCCCGACGCCAAGCGGCTGGACTGGGCGGGCCTGGTGACGTTCTCGGGAGCGCTGTTCATGCTCATCTTCGCGCTGCTGCGGGGCAGCGACGAGGGCTGGGGGAGCACGCTGATCGTCTCGCTGCTGTGCGGCGCCGTGGCGCTGCTGGGCGTGTTCATCCTCGTGGAGGCGCGCCAGCGGCGGCCGATGCTCGACCTGTCGCTGTTCTCCAACCGCTCCTTTTGCGGCGTGTCGGTGGCGACGTTCGCGATCGGCGCGGGGATGTTCGCGATGTTCCCCTACCTCACCCTCTACCTGCAGGACGCCCTCGGCTACTCTCCCCTGCAGGGGGGCCTGCGGCTGCTGCCCACGAGCATGCTCACGTTCGTGGTGCCCCTGGTGAGCCGCCGCGCGACCGGACGGCTGGCGCCGGGGGTGCCGCTGGGAGCGGGCCTCGGGCTGACGGCACTGGGGCTTGCGTCGATGAGCGGGCTGGGCGTGCACTCCACCTGGCTGGCGCTGCTGCCCGGCATGATCCTCAGCGGAATCGGCATCGGGCTCGCGAACCCGGCGATCGCCAACGTGGCCCTCGGCGTGGTGGCGCCCGAGCGCAGCGGCATGGCGTCGGGCATCAGCAACACCTTTCGCGTGGGCGGCCTGGCGATCGGGGTGGCGGCGCTCGGCGCCGTGTTCCAGAGTCGCCTCGGCACCAGCCTGCAGACATCGTTGGGCCACCCCGTGCCGGGGCTGGCCAAGGCGGTGGCCTCGGCAGGCACGCACGCGGCGTCGACCTATGCGCACGGCAGTCCGGACCTGATCGAAGTGGCGCTGCGAGCCTTCACGAGCGGCCTGAACACGATCCTGCTGCTCGGCGCCGGCGTGGTGCTCGCGGGGGCAGCGGCCGGGGCGATGCTGGTGCGGGCAAAGGACTTCCACCGCTGGCCGGCGGCCGCCAAAGCCGCGAGTGAGAGCGCCGCGGAGCACCCGCCGGCGAGCGACGCCGAGGCCGAGACGGAGGCCGGCGCGGCAGTGTCCTAGCGGCGGCTCAGGCCCGTGCGGGAGCGGCGAGGGCCGTGGCCATCATCCGCACCCAGGTGTCGATGAGGATCTCGTCGTCTACGCGGGCGGGGACGCCGATGACGTCGCGCAGCAGGCGGCTGGAGAGCAGCGATCCGAGGCCGAAGGAGGCGATCGCGCCGGCCTCCTCGTCGGTGATGGGCCGCTCGGCCCGTTCGCTGACCCAGGCGGCGAAGCCGGTGAAGGTGGAGCTCACGAGCTGCTCGACGGCATTGGTCAGGAGCTGTGGCCGGTTGCGCGCGTCGGAGGCGAGGATGCGCAGCAGCTCGGTCTCGCTGTCGAGCTCGGCGAGCACGTAGCGGGCGGTCAGCGTCAGCTCGGCGGTGAGGTCTCCCGGCGAGCCGAGCACGTGGCGAATCTCGCGCAGGGCGCCGAGCCGGGAGAGATGGCGCTCGATGCCGGCGGCGAGCACCGCTTCCTTGCTGGGGAAGTGGTGGTAGATGCCGCCCGCTCCCGGCGTGAGCCCCGCGGCGGCCTCGATCTTGGCGATGCTGGTGGCGGCATAGCCGTGCTCGCTGAACAGGCGCATCGCTTCGTCGACGATGCGCTCTCGCGTAGGGGCCGCGCTTGACATACGCTTCGCTAAGCATACAGTTAGCTGAGATCAGTGGATCAGGAAGGAGTCTTGTTCGGTGTCCGGTGGCGGGCTGTCCCCACATGCAGGCGAGATGCCGCCGCGGGGTGAGGGGATCGTCGGCGGGCGCCTGCGACGCAGCGCACCGCTGGCGGCCCTGAGCGCACGGACGGCGGGCGAGGCGGCGGTGGTGGGCCTGCGGGGCAAGCTGACGGGCGCGGAGGCCACCGATTTTCACCTGCGCACCGCGGAGCGCTACGCGGAGCTGCTCGGCCGCTCCAAGGGCGCCCTGATGAAGGCCGGCCAGATGCTCTCGTTCGTCTCCGCCGGACCCGCGGTGCCGGCGGAGCTGCAGGCCGTCTACCGCACGGCGCTGGCGAGGCTGCACAGTGAAGCGCCGCCGATGGCGCCGCGAGCCGCGCGGGCGGCGCTCGAGCACGCGCTCGGCAGGAGCACGGAGAGCGTTTTCGCGCGGTTCGACTGGGAGCCGCTCGCCGCGGCTTCGATCGGCCAGGTGCACGCGGCGCAGCTGCACGACGGACGGGCGGTGGCGGTGAAGATCCAGTACCCCGGCGTGGCGCGGGCGATCCGCGCCGACCTGAGAAACCACGAGCTGCTGGCCACGTTCCTCGGCCTCATCTTCGGCCTGTCGCCGACGAAAGCCAGCTTCGACCTGCGGGGGGCGGCGCGGGAGCTGAACGTCCGCATCAGAGAGGAGCTCGACTACCGGCTCGAGGCGGCCAACCAGGCGGAGTTCGCTGACATCTACCGCGGGCACCCCTTCATCCACGTGCCGGAGGTGATCGGTGAGCTGTGCACGGATCGGGTGCTGACCCAGGAGCTCGTGCAGGGCAAATCCTGGCGCGAAGCGCTGTCCTGCGAGCAGGAGCTGCGCGACGACTGGGCGGAGGCGATCTACCGGTTCATCTACGCCACCAATCTGCGCTTCTGCATGTTCAACGCCGATCCCCAGCCCGGCAACTACCTGTTTCACGAGGACGGCGGCGTGAGCTTCCTGGACTACGGCTGTGTCAAGCGGCTGCGCCGCGAGCAGGTGGAGGCGATGGTCGCGATCGGGCGGGCGTGCATGCGCGAGGACGTGCCGGGGACGTGGCGTGCGTGCGTGGAGGGCGGCTTCTGCCGCTCCACCGACCCGGTGAGCCCCGAGGAGGTGTACGCGTTCTGGCGGGACGCCTGGGAGCTGTGGTGGGCGGAGCAGCCGTTCACCGTCACACGGGAGTGCGCGGCCAGGTGGATCGAGCGCAAGTACTCGCCGGTGGGTCCCTCCGCCAACGCCTTTCGGTACTTCACCGCCTCACCCGAGTACACCACCATGGGCCGCATCGAGCTGGGCACGGCGTCGCTGCTGGGGGAGCTGCACGCCACCAACCACTGGGGATCGATGGCCGCCGAGTTCCTCGAGGGCACCCCTCCGCTCACCGCGATGGGCAGGCTGGATCACGCGTTCTTCGCCGATCGTCAGGTGACAACCGAGGCCTGAGCCGCCCGCCTGGGCGGGCGGCGGGCACGTCTACCCTCCGATCGGGGCGCGCGGGTTGGTGCCCCAGAAGACCTGTGTGCCCAGCATGCCGATCAGCGTCACCAGCACGAGGTTCAGCACCATCGACTTGGCCGTCGCTTCACCCACTCCGACGGGGCCGCCGCTGGCGTTGTAGCCGTAGTAGCAGCCCACCAGCACGATGGTGGTGGCCATCGTCATGCCCTTGATCACGCTGAACAGCAGGTCGGGCGGGCTCTGGAACTCCCAGAAGGTCAGCAGGTAGCCGCCCGGGGAGGTGTATCCGATCTGCAGCACCACGGCGATGTAGGAGGCCAGGTAGGCGACGCCGATGGCGGAGATGTACATGAACGGCAGCACGATCCAGGAGGCCAGCAGGCGGGTGCCGCACAGGAACGTCATGGAGTCGAAGCCCATCACCTCCAGGGCGTCGATCTCCTCGCTGATGCGCATCGCGCCGAGCTCCGAGACGATGCCCGTGCCCACCTTCGCGGACATCATGTAGCCGAACGCATAGGGCACCGCCTCGCGCAGATTGCACAGGGCGGTGAAGACGCCCGCATACGCCGGCGCGCCCTGGGACTCGAGGAAGTAGGCGCCCTCGATGCCACAGGTGCCGAGACCGGTGATGAAAACCAACCCCCAGATGACCAGGGTGGAGCCCACGATCAGGATGCCCGCCTGACGCAGCGCCTCGCCGAAGAAGCGCAGCACCCGCAACCCCCACACGTTGCGCACCACCCTTCCGGTGAAGCTCGCGATGTCGCCCGCCGCGGTGACCCATTCGCGCGGCGCCGCCAGCAGCTCGTTCATCGCCGTCCTCCGTGATCGCTCACTTGATCACCAGGATGTTCGGGTGGGTCGCGAGCAACGTCTGGGTGAAGACGTAGTTGAAGGCGCCGATCCCCAGGAAGGACACCACCACCGCCTGGTTGACCGC
>DATJMB010000114.1:0-3046 GCA_035508995.1 Solirubrobacteraceae bacterium
CATGCTGCCTGCCGCACAGGCAAATCGAGTCACGAACTGGTGCAGGCGCAACCGCGACGCGCTGGTCACAGACTGGGCTCGTGCCCAAGCCTATCGACACCCTGCCGGGCGCTACGATTGAGGCCATGGAACCCGAGATTCCCCCCCCGATGATCGCCGCGACACCGCGTCCGGATCATGTTGTCCGCGTGATGTTCGCCGACGGCGAGGTCCGCGACGTGGACATCACGCCGCTTCTCGACACGGAGGTCTTCGCTCCCCTGCGCGATCCGCGGGCGTTCGAGCAGGTGGCGGTGGACGAGGAGCTCGGGACGATCGCCTGGCCCGGGGGCGCAGACCTGGACCCGGCGGTTATCTACGCCGCCCTGGATCTCGGGCCTGACAAGGCTCGGATAAGGGTTCTGGCTCCCAGCATCGCTGCCTGACACTCAGGCATAGCCAACCGAAGCCAGTGCCAACCCATGCGCCGGCGCGGTGGGCCCCGCCTCGCTGCGCGGCCGGCCGCTGAGCAGCTCCTCGAACTCGCTCACGGTCCGCCGCCCCCCGGCCACCTCGAGCATGGTGCCCACGAGGATGCGGTTCATGTGGCGCATGAAGGTGTCCGCCTGTATCCAGAACTCGAGCATCCCCCCCTCCCCCACCCACTCGGCTCGCATCACCTCCCGCTCGAAGCGCACGTGGTCGCTGTCGGTGGGGGTGAAGGCGGTGAAGTCGTGGGTGCCCACCAGAGCTTGTGCGCAGGCGCGCAGAGCGTCGAGATCCAGCGGGCGAGGCCACCACAGCGAGCGATCCCGCTCGAACACCCCCCGAGCGGGGCGGGCGAGCACCCGGTAGCAGTAGGTGCGGCTCGTGGCGTCCCGGCGCGCGTCGAAGCCCTCCGGGGCCGGTTCTGAGGCGAGCACCGCCACGTCCTCAGGCAGCAGCGCGTTCAGCCGCCGCGGATCGATCGCCTCGTGGGCGTAGCTCGCCACCTGCCCCCAGGCGTGAACCCCCCTGTCGGTGCGACCCGCCACCGTCAGCGTCAGCGGCTCGCCGAGGATCGTGGCCAGGGCCCGCTCCAGCTCCTCCTGCACGGTGCGCAGCCCCGGCTGTCGAGCCCAGCCGGCGAACTCGGTGCCGTCGTACTCCAGAGTCAGCTTCGTGACCATCGGTGGACGCCCACGGCCGCCGGCCGACGACGCGGGCTCCGCGCCCCTCTAGACGAGCTCGATGAACACCATCTCGGTGGCGTCCGAGCGGCGGGGGCCGAGCTTGAGGATGCGGGTGTAGCCGCCGGGCCGGTCGGCGTAGCGGGGGGCGAGGTCCTCGAAGAGCTTGTGCACCGCGAACTTGTCCTGGGCGAGCGCCGAGAGGGCCTGGCGGCGGGCGTGCAGGTCCTTGCGCTTGGCCAGCGTGATGAGCTTCTCGAGCTCCGGTTTGACGGCCTTCGCCTTCGCCTCCGTGGTGCGGATGCGCTCGTGCTCGATGATCTCCTTGCTCAGGTTCATCAGCAGCGCCTTGCGGTGGGCGGAGTCGCGGCTGAGCTTGTTGCGTGTCTTCTGGTGTCGCATAGTCGTCGGCAGTGTAGATGATCGATTCGCGCGGGCCGCCTGCGGCGGCGGCGCGCGAATCGCTCACTCACTGCCTCCTCGGCTGACCCGGGCATGGTCCCGAACCGCGCTCATGTCAGTCCTGGCGCAGGCTCAATCCTCTCGCGTGCAGGGTCTCGATGACCTCGTCGATGGACTTTTTGCCGAAGTTGGGGATCGCGTTGAGCTCGGCCTCGGACTTGGAGATGAGGTCGCCGACCGTCTGGATGCCGGCGCGCTTGAGGCAGTTGTAGGAGCGCACGCCCAGCTCGAGCTCCTCGATCAGGATGCCCCACTCCTCCCCCTGCAGGGCCCCCGCGGGGGCGCCGCCGGCGCCGCCGGGGACGGCGAGGCCATGTCCGTCGAGCTGGCCGCCGGGGGTGGCGCGGAGCTCCTGGATGCGGTCGGCGTCGGTGAAGATGGCCAGCTGGGAGATGAGCAGCTCGGCCGCCTCACGGAGGGCCGCCTGGGGCTCGATGGAGCCGTCGGTCTCGATGTCGAGGGTGAGCTTGTCGAAGTCCGTCTTCTGGCCCACGCGGGCCTGGTCCACGGCGTAGGCGACGCGGCGCACGGGCGAGAAGATGGAGTCGATGGGGATCACGCCGATGGGCTGGTCGGCGGACTTGTTCTCCTCCGCCGGGCGGTAGCCGCGGCCGCGGCCGATGGTCATGTAGAGCTCGAGCTTCGTTTTCTTCTCCAGGGTTGCGACGTGGACGTCGGGGTTGAGGATCTCCACGCCGGCGGGCAGGTCGATGTCCTTGGCGGTGATGTCTCCGGGGCCGGTGACCACCAGCGGTGCCTCCACCTCGGTGGCGTCGGAGTGCATGCGGCAGACGATGCCCTTGAGGTTGAGGACGATGTCGGTGACGTCCTCCTTGACCCCGGGGATGGTGGAGAACTCGTGGGCCACGCCCTCGATGCGCACGCTCGTCACCGCCGCTCCCGACAGGGAGGAGAGCAACACGCGGCGCAGGGAGTTGCCGAACGTGTAGCCGAAGCCGCGATCCAGCGGCTCGATCGTGAACGTGCCACGGTTGTGGTCAACGGACTCGCTTGTGATCCGGGGGATTTGGAAGTCGAGCATCAGCGTCCTAACGTCGTTTTGGTCTCGCGCCCGGGCCTCTCGGCCGGGCCTCTCGGGCCGCCGTTCCGCCTGGTGGGCGGCCCCGGCGGCGGGGTGAAGGGCCTACTTCGAGTACAGCTCGACGATGAGCTGCTCCTGCACCGGCGCGGCGACCTCGCGGCGCTCCGGCCGGCGCAGCACCTTGGCCGTGAGCCCCTCGTGGTCGGCCTGCAGCCACGCCGGGATCTGTCCTGTCAGCTCGGTGGCGTCGCGCACCACCTGGGTGGCGGCGGTGCCGGCCTTGATCGCGATCACGTCGCCGGGGCGCACCTGGTAGCTGGGGATGTCCACGCGGCGGCCGTTCACGGTCCAGTGGCCGTGGCGGATCAGCTGGCGGGCCTGGCGGCGGGAGGCG
>DATJMB010000115.1:0-10186 GCA_035508995.1 Solirubrobacteraceae bacterium
ACCGCCGAGGTCGCGGTGATGGGCCCCGAGGGAGCCGTCAACATCATCTATCGCCGCGACATCGCCGCGAGCCCCACTCCGGAGGAGCGCCGCGCGAAGCTGATGGAGGACTACAAGGCGCGCTTCGCCAACCCCTACCCCGCCGCCGAGCGGGGCTACATCGACGACGTCCTCATTCCCCACGCGACCCGTCCCCGCCTCATCGCCGCGCTGAACACCCTGCAGACCAAGCGCGAACCCGGCCCCCAGCGCAAGCACGGCAACATCCCGCTGTAGATCTGGCGCTCGGAGATAGGGTTCTCGGGCGGAAGCGCAGCCCGCATCGGTATGGATGGTTTACAGTCCACGTGGACTGTTTCTAGTCCATGTGGACGATATAATGTCCACATGGATGTAGCCCATCCCTACAGGGCGGTGTGCCCCACTGTAGATGGAGATGTGCTGCAGGTGCTCGCGGCCACGACCATGAGCCTCACCGGCCGCCAGGTCGCCGCTTTGACCGGCAGGCGCTCTCACAGCGGGGTCCTGGCGGCGCTGAGCCGGCTCACCGAGCACGGCCTCGTCGAACGAGTGGAGCTCAACAAAGCGTCCTTGTTCTCCCTCAACCGCGAGCATCTGGCATATCCGGCGGTCATCGCTCTCACCGGCATACGACTGGTGCTGCTTGGACGTCTCAAACAGGAGCTAGCAACCTGGTCGATCGCGCCTCTTCACGCGTCGCTGTTCGGCTCGACCGCCCGCGGCGACGGAGACACCAGCAGTGATATCGATCTGCTCGTGATCCGCCCGACCGCCGCCACCGCGGAGGACGCCGGCTGGCGCGAGCAGATCGCGACGCTCGAAGAGAAGGTCTCTCAGTGGACGGGTAATCGGGCTGCCGTCGTGGAGATCTCCGAGGACGAGGTCCCACGTCTCGTCGCCGACGACCGGCCCATCCTGGCGGCACTGCGCGCCGACGCGATCGTGCTGGCCGGCGTGCCCGTGGCGACTCTTCTCGACGAAGCATGAGCCCACGTGCCTCAGCACGCACCCAGGCCTGCTCGGAGATCGACGCCGCGAATCGCCTGCGTCATGCGCGCAAGTTCGTCGAGGTCGCGGAGCTGGTGGCCGGCGAAGGAGAGGACGTCGAGTACTCGAGCCAGGCGGCGGCGCTCGCGGTCCTGGCCGGCATCGCAGCATCGGACGCCGCATGCTGCAAGGCTCTCGGCCGGAGATCGCGTGGACAGGATCACCGGGCGGCGATCAGCCTGGTGGCAAAGATCGAGCCAGGTGGAAGGCAGGCGGCGAACTCACTCAACAGGCTGCTCAACCTCAAGGACGAGGCCCATTATGGCCTGTTCGATGTCGGTGGACAGAATCTCAAGACGGCGCTCCGCCAGGCGCAGGAGCTCGTCGGCTTCGCGGAGCGAGTTCTGCAGTCATAGAGACCTCGCTCGCCACCACCGAACGCCACCCCAAAGGCGACCCTACGCGTCAGCCGCCCCACGGCTCGTGTGTACGTCCCCGCCGTTCCCCCAGCCACAGCCACCACGGGTAGGTGGCGAAGATCAGCGCCGAGAGCAGGTGGGTGCGCCGGCCGGCGCGCTTGAAGTCGAAGCGGAAGACCCCCGAGTTGAGCATCCAATCCCGGCCGCTCTTGGCCCGGCACGCCTTCCAGATCGGCCTCGTCCAGGGCCGGTCGAGGTAGAGGGAGATGCTCGTCGCCAGGAAGGCTCCCGCGGTGGCCGTATGGATCGCACGCGCCGCCGGCGTGCGCTGCGGCATCAGCCGTCCGTAGGCCTTGCCGGTGGCGTACAGCCAGGGTGGGTCGATCAGGAAGGACACGGTCGTTCCAGCAGATCGTAGGCCAGCCGGGTGGCCAGCGCCATGATCGTCAGCTGCGGGTTCACCCCCAGGGAGCTCGGCACCACCGAACCGTCCGCCACGTGCAGCCCTGAAACGCCGTGCACCTGCAGGCGCCCGTCCACCACCCCGTGGCCCGCCCGCGCGTGCGCCCGGGCGGAGCCCAGGGGGTGGAAGGCCATCAGTTTCAGGTCCCGCCCTCGCGCCAGCTCGGGCTCCACCCCAGAGGGCAGCGGCAGGTACACCTCCCGGGCGCCCGCCGCCAGCAGCAGCTCCCGCATGCGCGCGAGGCCCAGCCGAAAGCGCCTCACATCCTCCTCCGCGAGGTCGTAGCGGATCAGCGGCCGACCCCCCAGCGCGTGCACCGACCCCCGCGAGGAGTCGCTCACCATCAGCCCGAACTGGGCCAGCCGGCGATAGTCCGCCATCGCCTGTGCGTGCCGCTCGCCGCTCAGGGGCAGCGACATGGCCGCATAGGACGGCGGCCCCGCCACCCCCTCGAACATCACTCCCTCGGCCGCGAACTCGTCCACGTAGAAGCTCTGCGGCACCCCCCTGGCCATGTCCACGATCTCCTCCATCCGCGCGAACGCGGCGGTGGCCGGATGCAGCGAGAGGTTGCGCCCGAGTTGCCCGGACTCGCCGCCGAGGCGACTCGCCCGCAGCAGCAGCGGCGAGTGGATCGTGCCCGCCGCCACGATCACCGTCGGCGCCCGCACCTCCAGCGAGGAGCCGTCGTCGCTGCGCGCGCGCACGCCGCTCGCCCGGCCGCCGTCCACGAGCACCTTCCGCACGTCCGCGCCCGTGAGGATCCGCGCGCCCGCCGCCCGCGCCCGGGGCACGTAGGTGATGCCCACGTGCTGCTTGGCGGAGGTGGGACAGCCGAAGGCGCACACCCCCGAGCCCACGCAGCCACGGGCGTTGCGCCGCAGGTAGCCGTGCGACCAGCCCAGCGCCCGCGCTCCCCGGCGGGCCACGGCCGCGTTCCCGCCGGCGAGCTCCGGCGTCACCTCCGCCACCGACAGCGCCTCCTCCACCCGCGCGAAGCAGGGGTCGAGCGCCTCCGGCGTGAGCTCCTCCAGGCCGTATTCCCCGCGCCAGCGCTCGAGCACGCGGCTGGGAGTGCGAAAGCAGGTGCCGGAGTTCACGAGCGTGGTCCCCCCGAGGCCCCTGCCGAGCGGCAGCAGGATCGGCGGCGCGCCGACCGTGAGCGCCTGGCCGCCCTCCCGGTAGAGCCGCGCCATCATCTCCACCGGCCGCGCCGTGAACGTGTCCGGGTCGTGCCAGGGACCTTGCTCGAGCACCACCACCTCCGCACCGCCCTCCGCGAGCTCCGCCGCCGCCACCGCCCCACCGGCGCCCGCGCCCACCACGCACACGTCCGCCCCGATCGCTCTCACGTCCTCACCCCTCCCCTCCCCGCGCTCGCCTCACGGCCGTCCCTCCCGCCGGCGCAGCTCCCGTCCGCGCGCCACCACGGCCTCGGCGTCCCAACCCAGCGCGCCCGCCAGGGCGGGCTCTTCGAAGCGCTCCATCGCCACCAATCCCCCCGCCAGCTGCTCCGCCGCCGGGAACAGCGCCAGCAGCCGCGCCCCCCGGGGGCGCCGGGCGAGCGCCACCAGCAGGCTCAGCCCCGCCCGCTGCGGCCACGGGCCGGACGCGATGAAGCGCGCGAGAGCGTCGGACACCGCCAGAGCGTACCCGCCTGCAAACGCCCCGCTTGCGTAACAATGAGCCCGTGAGCCCTTTCCCCGTGCAGAGCTCTCCCTCCCGCGAGGAGGCCGCCGCGATCGCCGCGGCGATCGAGCGTTTCGCCCAGGACACGGCGCCCGTGGCGATCCCCGGCGGCAGCGAGCTGGACCCGTGGACCCGCAGCGCCCTGCTGGAAGGGGTCTCGCGCGAGGACCACGCCGATGTTCCTCACCCTTGGATAAATACCTGAAAGCCGCTAGGCTTTAGCGCCAATAGTCAAGCGTCCTCGGCGGCGTTCGAAACCAGCCCGGGCGACCAGCCCGGACCAGGAGGATTCGTAGATGGAGCCAGCTTCCCTTCAGCGCGGCACGCTCGAGGACCCCGAGATCCTCGAGAACGTACCCGGGCACGTGATCCCGATCCTGCAGCGGGAGTACGACGACTTCAAGACCGAGGCCACCAAGTTCCTCGACGGGGACACCCCCGAAGACGAGTTCATCAAGTTCCGCCTCAAGCAGGGCGTCTACGGCCAGCGCCAGCCCGACGTGCAGATGATCCGCGTGAAGCTCCCCTTCGGCGGCATCACCCCCGAGCAGATGGAGGCCTTCGCGGACGTGATCGAGAAGTACGTGCCCCTGCGCAAGGGCCACGTCACCACCCGCCAGAACGTGCAGATGCACCACATCCCCCTGCCCGAAGTGGAGCAGGCGATCCGCGAGCTCGGCGACGCCGGCCTCTCCAGCCGGGAGGGCTGCGGGAACACCGTGCGCAACGTCACCGGCGACCCCTGGGCGGGCGTGGCGGCGGACGAGCTGTTCGACCTCACCCCCTACGCGGGCGCCTACGTGCGCTATTTCGTGCGCCACCCCACCACCCAGGCGATGCCCCGCAAGATCAAGACCGCCTTCGACGCCAGCGCCCAGGGCCGGGCGATCAGCGAGATCCACGACATCGCCTTCCGCGCCCGCGTCCGCGAGATCGACGGCCGCGGGGAGGTGCGGGGCGTGGAGATGCTGGTGGGCGGCGGCACCTCGATCATGCCCCGGGTGGCCCCCGTGCTCTACGACTTCGTGGAGCTCGACAACGGCGACTACCTGAGGATCGCCGAGGCCGTCTTTCGCATCTTCGACCGTCAGGAGTGGCTGCGCGTCAACCGCGCCCGCGCTCGCATCAAGGTGTTCGTGGACAAGTACGGCATCGACGAGCTTCGCAACCAGGTCGAGGAGGAGCTGCGCGGCGAGTGGGTGAGCGAACGTGACTTCTCGGTGGAGCCACGCCTGTTCGTCGACGACGAGCGCGAGTCCGCCCCCGCGCCGCCTGAGAGCTACGGCTCTCCCAACGGGGACATCTCCGAGTTCGAGCGCTTCCGCGCCGCCAACGTGGCCGCCCAGAAGCAGGAGGGCTTCGTGACCGTCGAGGTGAAGATCACCCGCGGCGACCTCACCCCCGAGCAGTTCCGCGGCCTGGCCGCCATCATGCGCCGCTACGCCGGCGGCTACGCCCGCACGAGCGTGCAGCAGAACCTGGTGCTGCGCTGGGTGCGCACGGAGAGCGTCTACGACCTCTGGCGCGAGCTCTGCGAGCTCGGCCTCGGCGAGCCCGGCACCCGCGAGATCACCGACGTCGTCTCCTGCCCGGGCACCGACTCCTGCAAGCTCGGCATCACCAGCTCCATGGGTCTCAACCAGGCGGTCCAGGAGCGCGTGGAGGAGATGGCGATCGAGGACCCCCTCACGCGCCAGATCCACATCAAGATGAGCGGCTGCCCCAACGGCTGCTCCCAGCACCACGTCGCCGACATCGGCTTCTACGGAGCGTCCATCAAAGTGGGCGAGCACACCATCCCCGCCTACATCCCCCACGTGGGCGGCGTCTACGAAGGCGCTCCCGTGCGGTTCGGCAACCGCCTGAAACTCCGCCTGCCCGCCAAGCGGGTGCCCGATGCGATCGAGCGCTGGCTGCGCCACTACGAGTCCAACCGCCAGCAGGGCGAGCCGTGGGGCGCCTTCACCGAGCGCGTCGGCACCGCCGAGCTGGAGGCGCTCGTCAAGGACCTCTCGATGCCCGTCGATTTTGGCCTGGAGACGATGAACGAGTTCATCGATTGGAACCGCAACGTCCCCTTCGAAGTGATCCGCGGCGAGGGCGAGTGCGCCGTCTAGCGCCCCAAGCGATGCCACACCAAGAACCCGACGACGAAAGCCAAGCCATGCAACCGCAACAACTGCCCACTCACCAGGCCCTCGATCCGGCCCTCAGCCTCACCCACACGCTGCGCGAGGCGGCCCGCCACGGCGAGCAGGCGGTGCTGCTGTGCTCCTTCCAGAAGGAGGAGTCGGTGCTGATCGACGAGCTGCTGCGCCTCGACCAGGGCACCGGCGCCACGGTGCGCATCGCCACCATCGACACCGGCGTCCTGTTCCCCGAGACCCTCGAGACCTGGCGCGCCTTCGAGGAGCGCTTCGGCGTGAAGATCGACGTCTTCGACGCCTCCAATCCGGAGAACCCCTGGACCGGCCCCGAGCACTGCTGCTCGGTCGCCAAGGTGGCCGCCCTGGAGAGCGCGCTGGACGGCGCCCAGGCGTGGATCACCGGCATCCGCCGCGAGCAGGGCCCCACCCGCGCCGACGCCCAGCCGGTGGAACGCGACGAGACGCGCGACCTGTGGAAGTACAACCCCCTCGCCCACTGGACCGAAAAGGATCTCTGGCGGCGCATCCACGAGCGCGACCTCCCCTACAACCCTCTCCACGACCAGGGCTACGAGTCGATCGGCTGCGCCCCCTGCACCCGCCCGGGTTCCGGCCGCGAGGGGCGTTGGGCCGGCACCGACAAGACCGAGTGCGGCCTCCATGAGCGCGCATAGCGGCGCAGGATCGTCGTCCTCCCTCCCTCGTGTGCAAAGCACACTTCGGTCGGTGCGTCCTTGGCCTGCTTGCTCTGCGCACTCATGGACATGTGGTGACATCAGATGAGCACCTCCACCCGCCCCCAATTGAGCCACCTGCGGGCGCTGGAGAGCGAGGCGATCCACGTGATGCGGGAGGTGGCCGCCGAGTTCGAGCGGCCGGTGCTGCTGTTCAGCGGCGGCAAGGACTCGATCGTATTGCTGCGCCTGGCCGAGAAGGCCTTCCGGCCGGCGCCCTTCCCGTTTCCGCTGATGCACGTGGACACCGGCCACAACTTCCCCGAGGTGATCGAGTTCCGCGACCGCCGCGTGGCTGAGCTCGGCGAGCGGCTGATCGTGGCCAGCGTGCAGGACTCGATCGACAGCGGCCGCGTGGTCGAGGAGACCGGCCCGCGGGCCTCCCGCAACCGGTTGCAGACGGTCACCCTGCTGGACGCCATCGCCGAGCACTCCTTCGACGCCGCCTTCGGCGGCGCCCGCCGCGACGAGGAGCGCGCGCGGGCCAAGGAGCGGATCTACTCCTTTCGCGACGAGTTCGGCCAGTGGGACCCCAAGAACCAGCGCCCGGAGCTGTGGAACCTCTACAACGGGCGCATCCACAAGGGGGAGCACGTGCGCGTCTTTCCGCTCTCCAACTGGACCGAGCTCGACGTGTGGGAGTACATCGACCAGGAGGAGCTCGAGGTGCCCTCGATCTACTTCGCCCACCAGCGCGAGGTCTTCCAGCGCGACGGCATGCTCTACGCCTGGCGCGAGGGGGTGGAGCTGATCGACGGCGAGGAGGTCTTCGGCGAGACCGTCCGCTACCGCACCGTCGGCGACATGAGCTGCACCGGCGGCGTGCGCTCCCACGCCGCCACCCTGCACGAGGTCGTCACCGAGATCGCCGCCACCCGCATCACCGAGCGCGGCGAGACCCGCGCCGACGACCGCGTCACCGAGGCCGCGATGGAGGACCGCAAGAAGGCTGGGTATTTTTGACCCTGGATCTGCTCAGGTTCACCACCGCCGGGTCGGTGGACGACGGCAAGAGCACCTTGATCGGGCGGCTGCTGTTCGACGCCAAGCAGGTGTTCGAGGACCAGCTCGAGCACGTGGCGGCGGCGAGCGTGCGACGAGGCGGCGAGGGAACGCTCGATCTGGCGCTGCTGACGGACGGGCTGCGCGCCGAGCGGGAGCAGGGGATCACGATCGACGTGGCCTACCGCTACTTCGCCACCGAGAAGCGGCGCTTCATCATCGCCGACTGCCCCGGGCACCAGCAGTACACGCGCAACATGGTCACCGGCGCCTCCACGGCGGACCTGTCGGTGATCCTGCTGGACGCCCGCAAGGGGGTGCTCGAGCAGTCCAAGCGCCATGCTTTCATCAGCGCGCTGCTGGGTATTCCCCATCTGGTGGTGGCGATCAACAAGATGGACCTCGTGAACTACTCCCAGGAGCGCTTCGACGAGCTCGCGCGGGAGTTCCAGAGCTTCGCCCACAACCTCAACGCCAGCCGCGGCGACCGGGCGCGGGCGCGGGACATCGTCTACATCCCGATCTCGGCGCTGGAGGGCGACAACGTCGTGTCCGGCTCGGAGCGCATGGACTGGTACGAAGGACCCACGCTGCTGGAGCTGCTGGAGAGCGTGGAGGTCGCCTACGACCACCCCCACGAACGGCCGGCGCGGCTCGCCGTCCAATGGGTGATCCGCCCCGGCGGCGGCGCCGGCGGCGAGCTGCACCGCGACTACCGCGGCTACGCCGGACAGCTCGCCAGCGGAGCGCTGCGGGCGGGCGAGGAGATCACGGTGCTGCCCAGCGGCGAGCGCACCACGATCGCCGCCATCGACACCTACGACGGCGAGCTGCTGGAGGCTCAGGCGCCGATGTCGGTGACGCTGCGGCTCGCCGACGAGCTCGACGTCTCGCGCGGGAGCATGATCTGCGCCGGCGAGCAGCCGCCGACGGTGTCCAGGGAGCTCGAAGCGGATCTCTGCTGGATGAGCGAGCGCCCCTCGCGGGCGGGCGGGCGCTACCTGATCAAGCACACCACCCAGAGCGCCAAGGCGATCGTGGACGAGTTGCGCGACGTGGTGGACGTGCACACGCTCGAGCGTCGCGCGCAGCCGCCGGCCGAGCTCGCGCTCAACGACATCGGCAGGGTGCGCCTGCGCACGAGCGCGCCGCTGGTGTTCGATCCCTACGCCGCCAACCGCCGCACCGGCAGCTTCATCCTGCTCGACGAAGCCACCAACGAGACCGTGGCGGCCGGCATGATCGCCACGGCGGAGCCCTGACGCGGCGTGAGGACGCTCGCCGGCGTGGGGCTCACGCTGACGCTCGTGGCGCTCGCCGGCGCGCCGGGCGCGCAGGCCGCGGCGGCACCCGTGGTCACGGCGATCTCTCCCAACAACGGTCCCGCGGCGGGCGGCACCACGGTGACGATCTCGGGCTCGGGCTTCACGATCGGCGCGACGGTGCAGTTCGGCGGCCTGGCCGCCAAGCACGTGACGGTGGGCTCCGCCGGCTCGATCACCGCCGTGAGCCCCGCGGGCGGCGGCACGGTGGACGTGCGGGTGCTCGAGCAGAGCGGCACCTCCGCGAGCACGCCCCCCGATCAGTTCGCCTACGACCCGCCCCCGCGCAGCCCCTGGCTCGGCCTGAACGGCAACGGCTACACCTACCTCGGCCCCGTGGGGACGTTCGTGGAACAGGGGATCGCCTTCGACCGCAGCGGCCCGGTGGAGTGGGGCGCAGGCGAGCGGTTGAAGGAACGCGGCCGGGAGACCGCCGGCGGAGAAGCGCTCGCGGCGGACATGAGCGAGGGGATGATCCCGGACATCACGATCGAGTACGCCGGCTATCAGGGCTGCGGCTGGGGCGAAGACTGCCTGCCCACCGGCGCCGCCGCGAAGGCCTACGTCGAAGGCTTCATCGCCTCCGCCAGGGAAATCCTCGCCGCCTACCCGGGCGCGGAGATCCTCTTCGAGGCGAGCAACGAGCCGTGGGGACACGGCAGCGCGAGCCAGTACGCGAGCATCCTCGCCCAGCTGCTTCCGGAAGCCCAGAAGGCGGGCATCCCCCTCGAAGACCTCTACGTGGGGGCCACCGGCAAGCACTGGGTGCGCTCCCTCTACGCCGCCCAGCCGAGCCTGCGGGGCGAGATCGAGGCCTGGTACGCGCACCCCTACGGGCCCCCGCACGGGACCCGCGAAGAAGACAGCCAGGGCATCCAGTCGCTGCCGGCGCTGCAGTCCGAAATGACCTCCGGGCAGAACAACATCGTGGTCTCCGAGATCGGCTTCTGCACGCCCGACGTCAACAAAGGCAAGCGCACCCGCGAACAGTGCGCCGACTCCGACGCCGCCGCCGAAAACAGCGGCCAGGCGGCCGAAGAGCTCACCGAAATGCTCGAGAACGCGCTGCCCTACCACCTCGCCGGCTGGCTGCGGGCGCTGATCGTCTACTCGCGCAACGACGGCGGCTACGCGATGCAGCTCTCCAGCGGCAAGCTCACAGCGCAGGGCAAGGCGCTGGAGGCGTTCGCCGAAACGCCGGCCGCGGAAGCGCTCGCGCCCGGCGCCCAGGAGCGGGCGAGGCTGCTGCGCCTGGGACCGCAGCCCGGCGAAGAAGCCCTCGCCTCCGGTGAAGAGGAAGCCCTCGCCTCCGGCGAAGAAGCCCTTCGATAGGGTTCCGCGCCGATGTTCACAAAGGTCCTGGTAGCCAACCGCGGCGAGATCGCGGTGCGCATCACGCGCG